>DATEKP010000394.1:0-13072 GCA_035277405.1 Allostellaceae bacterium
AATGCCGAGTTTCTCCTCGGCCTCGCAGCGGCGCTCGGCGCCGCCCGCGGCATCGCCGCGCTGGCCTGCGACACCGACGGCATCGACGGAACCGAAGACAATGCCGGGGCGATTGTCTACCCGGACACGCCCTCGCGTGCGGCGTCGCGGGGTATCGCGCTCGCCGACGCGCTGGCGCAGAATGACGGTTATGGCGTGTTCGCCGCCCTCGGCGACCTCGTCGTGACCGGTCCGACCCTGACCAATGTCAACGATTTTAGAGCCATCCTCATCGGTGCAGACACCGACCCACGCTGAGCGGGCGCGCGGCCGCAACGCGCCGATCCGCCGCCGGCGCAGCGCCAAGATCGTCGCGACCTTGGGGCCGGCGAGCGCCGGCCCGGAGCGGCTGCGCGCGCTGTTCGACGCCGGGGTCGATGTTTTCCGGCTCAATTTCAGCCACGGCACGCACGACCAGCACCGCCAGCTGATCGAGCACATCCGCGAGATCGAGGACGATACCGGGCGGCCGATCGGCATCCTCGCCGATTTGCAGGGGCCGAAACTGCGGGTCGGCGATTTCGCCAATGGCGGTGCCGAGCTGGTGGCGGGCGCCCGCTTCCGGCTCGACCTCGACCCAACCCCGGGCGACGCCGGGCGTGCGACCCTGCCGCATCCCGAAGTCTTCGCAGCGCTCGAGCCGGGCACCGACCTCTTGCTCGACGACGGCAAATTGCGCCTCCGGGTCGCCGAGTGCGGCGCCGATTTCGCTGAGACCGAGGTGGTGGTCGGCGGCGCCTTGTCGAACCACAAGGGCGTCAACGTGCCGCAAGCGGTATTGCCGATCTCGGCGATCACCGAAAAGGACCGCGGCGATCTGGCGTTCGCATTGGAGCACGGCGCCGACTGGATCGCGCTGTCCTTCGTGCAGCGCCCCGACGATGTCGCCGAGGGTCGCAAATTGATCGGCAACGCCGCCGGCTTGATGGTCAAGCTGGAAAAGCCGGCGGCGATCGGCCGGCTCGACGAGATCATCGAACTCGCCGACGCGCTGATGGTGGCGCGCGGCGATCTCGGCGTCGAGATGCCGCCCGAAGACGTTCCGAGCGTGCAGAAGCAGGTGATCCACGCCTGTCGGGTCGCCGGCAAGCCGGTCATCGTCGCGACCCAGATGCTGGAATCGATGATCACCGCGCCGACCCCGACGCGCGCCGAGGCCTCCGATGTCGCGACCGCGGTCTACGAGGGCGCCGACGCGGTCATGCTGTCGGCCGAGACCGCGGTCGGGCAATACCCGATCGAGGCGGTAGCGATGATGGACCGCATCGCCCGCCGCGTGCAGATGGACCCGCTCTATTTCGCGACGTTGGATGCCAGCCGGCTGCCGCCTGAGCACACCAACCCCGACGCGATCAGCGCCGCCGCCTGCCAGGTCGCGGCGACGGTCGGCGCGGCGGCGATCGTCTCGTTCACCAGCTCCGGCGCGACGGCCTTGCGCGCCGCGCGCGAGCGTCCGGCGGCGCCGATCCTGGCATTGACCCCGAACCTGACCACGGCACGGCGCCTCGCGCTCTTGTGGGGCGCGCATTGCGTCCACCAGGCCGACATCAAGAGCTTCAACGACATGGTGCAGAAGGCGGTGCGCACGGCGCATCGCGAGGAGCTGGCCGCCCCCGGCCAGCGCGTCGTGATCACCGCCGGCGTGCCGTTCGGCACCCCCGGCTCGACCAACGTGCTGCGCATCGCCTGGATCGACCGCTGAGCCCGGCTGTGCCACAGTAGCGGCATGCAGAGCGACAATGAGATCGCTGCGCTGGCGCGGCTGATCGACGATGCGGAGCGCGCCGTCGTCTTCACCGGCGCCGGCATCAGCACCGAAAGCGGCATCCCGGATTTCCGCAGCCCAGGCGGCATCTGGACGCGCATGGCGCCGATCGATTTCGACGATTTCCTCGCCTCGGAGGAGGCGCGGCGCGAGACCTGGCGGCGGCGCTTTGCGTTGCAGGAGACGCTCGACCAGGCGCGGCCCAACCGCGGCCATCGCGCCGTCGCCGAGCTGGTGCGGCGCGGCACGGTCTCATCCGTGATCACGCAGAACATTGACGGGCTGCACCAGGAATCGGGGGTGCCGGCCGAGCAGGTCATCGAATTGCACGGCAACACGACCTACGCGCAATGCCTCGATTGCGGCAGCCGGCACGAACTTGAAGATGTGCACGCCGTCTTCGAGCGCGAGGGCGCCGCGCCGCGCTGCGTACGCTGCAAGGGCTTCGTCAAAACCGCGACGATCTCGTTCGGCCAGGCGATGCCGCTTGCACCGATGCGCCGCGCCGAGGACGAGACCCTGGCGGCCGATCTGTTCATCGTGCTCGGCTCGTCCCTCGTGGTCTATCCGGCCGCCGGGTTTCCGGAGCTGGCGAAGCGCAACGGCGCAGCCCTCGTCATCGTCAACCGCGAGCCGACCGGGCTCGATGCGATCGCCGATCTCGTCCTCAACCGCGCGATCGGCGAAACCCTCGGCGCCGCCGTCGGGGTGGAATAGTCAACGGTGACAGTTTACTAATTGCCCATCACGTCTGCACAAATTCCCGCGCCGTTGTAGAGCAATTAGTAAACTGTCACCGTGATACGTCACCCCCGCGGAAGCGGGGGTCCAGGGCGAGCGACGCAGCGGTGACCCTGGATTCCCGCTTTCGCGGGAATGACGATCGAAGTTGAATGAGCTTGAATTTGGGGAGGAACGACAATGGCCAGACTGCCTTCGATCACCGCCAAGGACCGGGTGGCGGCGAAGGATCACGCCGTCTTCGACAGCATCGTCGCCAGCCGCGGCGCGGTGCAGGGGCCGTTCACGATGTTTCTGCATTCGCCCGAAGTGGCCGGCCGGGTGGCGCATCTCGGCGCCTATGTGCGTTTCGAGGGCGCGCTCGACATGCGCGTGCGCGTGCTGGCGGCGATGACCGTCGCGCGCGAGTTCGAGGCGCTGTACGTCTGGGGCGCGCAGACCGGCGGGGCGCGGCGGCAGGGGGTGCCGGAGGCGACGATCGCGGCGATCCGCGACAACCATTCGCAGGGCCTGCCGCCGCAGGACGCGCAGATTGTCGAGTTCACCCGCACCTTGTTGCGCAAGCACCGGGTCGACGAGGCGACGTTCAAGGCGATGCAGAGCCGCTTCGGCAATGACGAGCTGATCCAGCTGACCAGCGCGATCGGCTATTACAGCCTGCTCTGCATGACCGTGAACGCCTGCGAACTCGAAGCCGCGCCCGGCGCCGAGGTGCTGCGCGTTTAAATCCCTTCGTCATTGCGAGGAGCGCAGCGACGAAGCAATCTCGCCAGGATTGCTCCGCTTTGCTCGCAATGACGCCAAGGAAAGAAACCATGCTCCGCTTTGGTGCCAATCTCGGGTTTCTGTTCACTGAGCTGCCGTTTCTCGACCGCTTTGCGGCGGCGGCGCAGGCCGGGTTCACCGGCGTCGAGTACGCCTCGCCGTACGAGCACCCGGTCGCGGAATTGCGCGGCCGCCTCGCCGACAACGGCCTCGCGCAGGTGCTGATCAACAGCCCGGCCGGCAACCGCGCCGCCGGCGAACGCGGTTTTGCCTGCCTGCCGGGGCGCGAGGGCCCGTTCCGCGACAGTCTCAAACAAGCGCTCGATTACGCCGTCGCGCTCGACTGCAAGCTCGTGCATGTGATGGCTGGCGTGCCACCGGCCGGCCTCGCCCCCGAGACCGCGCTGGCGCTCTATGCCGCCAACCTCGCCTGGGCCAGCGAAGAGGCCATCAAAGCCGGCGTCAAGCTGGTTATCGAGCCATTGAACCCGCGCGACGCGCCCGGCTACCTGTTGCGGACCCAGGAGCAGGGCGCCGCGATCGTGGCGGCGATCGGCCGCGACCGGCTCGGGCTGCAATTCGACATCTATCACTGCCAGACCGCCCAGGGCGACGTCACGACCCGGCTCGCCGCGCTATTGCACTCGATCGACCACATGCAGCTCGCCGACGTGCCGGGCCGGCACGAACCCGGCACCGGCGAGATCGGCTGGGAGTTCGTGTTCCGCCGCATCGAAGAGCTCGGCTATGCGGGCTGGATCGGCTGCGAATACCAGCCTCAGGGCGAGACCGTCGCCGGTCTCGCTTGGCGCCGGCGCTACGCGGTCTGAGGAACCGCGCCGGGATCGCCAAAGAGGACCTTATGACTGCTTACATTTGTGCAACCCACTATTTCGGCGCGGCGAATATCGGCAATTTCTGGAGCACCTTTATCTCTAAATCCGTCGTCGATGATTTTCGTCGCATCCGTGCCGACGGGTTTACCCATGTCATTCTGATCGTGCCATGGACCCAGTTTCATCCTGACATTTCGTCAGCCGAAATTGCTCCTGTCTATCGCGCGCGGTTGGATTTTCTGTTCCGCAACGCACGCACGGCAGGGCTGCGGGTGATCTTGCGGCTCGGTTACCTGTGGGAGCTTTGTCCGACGCCATATTCAACCTATGACCGCATCAAGGACCTGCCGACCTCGGCTGCACTTATGCGTGCATGGAAAACCTATTTCCGGCTGATGCGGAAGGAAGTCGCAAACCGGGCAGTATTCGAATTTGCGTTCGTGTCATGGGAGGATTGGTATTGGCCGATTTACAAGGAAATACCAACGCTCCCTCTCGAACAACGGATAAAATACGCCGGCGACTCCGGTTACCGGGATTTTCTCAAGCTACGGTATGACCTCAACGATCTGCGGCGCCGCTATGACATTACAGCCGATGATTGGGCAGAGATCGCGGTTCCGATGTCGACCGAGGCCGCCATTTGGGAATACTCGGTGTTTTTCGACACGATCTTGTCAGACCGGATATTCAACGCCGCAGAATCCAGCTTTCCGGGGCTGAGCTTCGAGTTTCGCATCGACGAGGATCCGCTGCCGAGCAGGGAACCCGTCGGCAGAACTTATTACCCGTGGGGCATCGAGCGGCAGACCTCCGGCCGCCAGATCACCTATTACCATCCCCAAGTCGGAAAGGGAGGGACGACGACTCACTCGGCCGAGGCGGCGGCGACGCAGCTGGCGAAGGTCCTCCACCGCTTCAGCGTCAACGAGAGGCGGAACCCGAGGGTCTTTTTGGACCAGTTCAATTTTTACACGCAGAACCCACAATTTCCTAATTTTTCCCAAATCGATGCGGGCGAGCTCGAACGGTTTATTTGTTCCGTGGCCGATACCCTAATCAAAGAATCCTCGGGGTACGCCGTATGGGGCTACCGCGACTGGATAAACGATAAGCTGTACAATGGTACCTTTGAATTGGGGCTGGATGGCTGGTCGCATATCGCCGTTCAGCCGAGCGAGAAAGGCGAGCAGGGAGCCGTGTTGCTGGTGTCCGGAAGCCGCCTGGAACAGAAGATAGGAACCTGGCCAGTAAAAAAATCGAAGGTATTGCTTCAGGGCTATAGTGAATCGGAGTCCAACATTGTGCTCCTCCTTTCGGGTGCGCCGGGCCGGGAAATTCGGTTGGGTCAAGGCCGCTTTGATGAGCGGATCGAGGTCGGAGAAGGACCGGCGACCACGTCGATCGGGATTGAAGTCCGGTCCGGCAGCCTGCTGTTGCGTCGCGTGGCGATCTACACGCACATGCTGTCTTCGGGTCTCTACAAGTTCGACCGCACGGGGAGGGCATCGGTGGCGGCGATGCGGACGCTGAATGCCCGCCTCGCCGAAGCTGCTGCGCCACCGGAGCGCGCTGTGTGAGCTGCAGGAAGCGAGACCGTCGCCGGCCTCGCCCGACACCCCGCTAGGCTGTCTGAGGCACCGCGCCGGTGCGCTCGCGGCGCTGCACGAAGGTCAGCGCGATGATGCTGAGCAGCGCGGTGAACATCAGGTAGAATGCCGGGCTCAGCGGGTCGCCGGTATAGGCGATCAGCGAGGCCGCGACAAACGGCGCGAACCCGCCGAAGATCGTCACCGAGATCGAGTAGCTGAACGCGACCCCGACGGCGCGCGTCTCGACCGGGAACTGCTCGGACAAAAGCGACGGCAGAACGCCGCTGTAGCCCGCCTTGATCAGGTTGAGGAAGCCGACCGCGAAGACGCACGAGGCGAGCGTGGGGTAGGAGACCATCAGGTAGAACACCGGATAGGCCGCCAACAGAAACAGCCAGCCCGTCACCAGCATGATCGGCGGGCGCGCGGTGCGGTCCGACCAATGACCGGCGACGACCGAGAAGATCGCGAGAATGATGCCGCCGACCAAGGTCGCGACGAAGCCGGTGTAATACGGCAGATGCAATGTCTTGACGCCGTAGGTCGGGATGTAGAGCAGCAGGTAATAGGACGCATTGGAGACGATCGACATGCCGCATGCGAGCAGCACCGGCACGGGGTGCTGCACCAGCAGATCCTTGAGCGGGATCGTCGCCGGTTTTGTCGCTTTGACGAATTCGGGCGTCTCCGACATCTGAGAGCGGATATATAGGCCGGCCGGGCCGACCAGGAGGCCGAACACATAGGGGATGCGCCAGCCCCAATCGACCAGCTGCTGGTGCGACAACAGCGTCGTCAGCGTGACGCCGAACAACGACACGATGATCGAGATGATCCCGGTCGAGGCCCATTGCCAACTGGCGGTATAGCCTCTGCGGTCGCCGCCGTGCTCGACCAGGAAGGCGACCGCGCTGCCGAACTCGCCGCCGACCGAGAATCCCTGTAGCAAGCGGGCGAGCGTGATGATGATCGGCGCCGCGATGCCGATCGTCGCGTAGCCCGGCGTCACCAGCATCAGGATCGTGCCGATCATCATCAGCCCGATCGACAGGGTCAGCCCGGCCTTGCGGCCGGCGCGGTCGGTGTAGCTGCCGACGACCATCGCTCCCAGCGGCCGCACGACATAGGCGAGACCGAACGCGCCGAACGTGATCAAGAGCGATACGGTCGAATTGCCGGTTGGGAAGAACACCTGGGCGATCGTCACGGCAAAGAAGCCGTAGACCAGGAAATCGAACCATTCGAGCACATTGCCGATCGTCGCGGCGACGATCACCCGCACCCGATCGGAGCCGCGCATTGCGGCGGCGGAACCATCGGTCATGTCTCCTCCCGTAAATTTCTGGCGCGATTGTGCCAGCCCGGCGCCGCGCTGCCCTATGCAATCTGTTCGGGGCGGCCGTGCGCTCGGCTGGCGGCGCGGCTTTTCGCACCGGAACGTGACGATCGGCGCGGCGCGATGCCCCCGAGCGGGCCCGATCGAGCGAGCTATGTCACAAGCGCGGGAGGCCGCGCGGGAGGCCGGTTAGCCGGCCTCGCCTGCGAACGCCCTACGGCGTCTGAGGCGCCGGTACGGCAACGATCCGCCCACGCCATTGGATCGCCATCAGCGCCGCCAGGCTGAGCAGCGCGCAGAACATCAAATAAAAGCTCGGAGACAGGCTGTTGCCGGTCTGTGCGATCAGCCAGGTTGCCACCAGCGGGGCAAGTCCGCCGAAAATCGACACCGATACGCTGTAGCCGAGCGCCACCCCGATCGCCCGCGTGTCGACCGGGAATTGTTCGGACATCAGCGACGGCAGCACGCCGCTGTAGCCGGCCTTGATCAGGTTGAGCCAGGCGACGGCAATCACGCAGGTCGCCAGCGACGGCCAGGCGACCATCAGGTAGAAGGCCGGGTAGACCGTGAACACGAACAGGCAGCAGGTGATCACCATGATCAGCGGCCGTGGGAGCTTGTCCGACCAGTGGCCGGCGAGCGGGCAGCCGATCGCCAGGACGACGCCGCCGATCAGGGTCGCGGTGAACGCGGTCTCGGCCGGCAGATGCAATGTTTTGACGCCGTAGGTCGGGATGTAGGCGAGGATGTAGAACGAGGCGTTCGAGATGATCGATATGCCCAACCCGAGCAGCACCGGTATCGGGTGGCGGCGCAACAGATCGGCGATCGGGATGGTCGGCGGCTTCTCGGCTTCGAGGAATTCCGGCGTTTCGGCGATCTTCGACCGGATATAAAGCCCGGCCGGCCCGACCAGCATTCCGAAGATGTAGGGAATGCGCCAACCCCAATCGACCAGCTGCTGATGGCTCAGCAGCGTCGTCAGCGTCAGGCCGAACAGCGAGGCCAGGACCGTGATCATGCCGCCGGTGGCGAAGGCCCAGCTGGCGCTGAAGCCGCGCCGTGCCCCGGCGTGCTCAGCCAGAAAGGTGACCGCGCTGCCGAATTCGCCGCCGACCGAAAAACCCTGCAGCAGCCGCGCGAGCGTGATGATGATCGGGGCGGCGACGCCGATCGTCGCATAGCCGGGCGTCACCGCCATCAGGCTCGTGCCGATCATCATCAGCGCGATCGACAGCAACAGGCCCGCCTTGCGCCCGGCGCGGTCGGTAAAGCCGCCGACCACGATCGCGCCCAGCGGCCGCACGAAATAGGCGAGCCCGAACGCGCCCCAGGTGATCAACAGCGACACGGTCGGGTTGCCGGCCGGAAAGAATACCTGTGCGATGATCACGGCGAAAAAGCCGTAGACCACGAAATCGAACCATTCCAGCACGTTGCCGATCATCGCCGCGACGATCATGCGGCGCATCGACGGGGACGCCGTCCCGGCACTGCGGTCGATCAGAACATCGCTCGTCATGCCGCCACCCCGTTCAAGCCGTGTTTTGCCGTTTCGGCAACCATGGCACGAAAACCGGCGTCGCGTGAACGAGTTCGTTATTCTCGCCGGAACGTCACGACCAGTACGTCGCGGTGCCCGGGCCGGGCCGGGTCGACCGGCCTCACCGGCGTCACGCCGTGATAGACGCGGTTGTCGTCGGTCACCGCCGCATCGAGCGGCTCGGCCAAGGTGAAGCTGCCGAGCGGACGATGCGCCAGATCGGCGATGCTGGTCTCGCCGCTGTCGATGTTGACACGGCCGACCAGCAGCACGAGCACCCAATCGACGCCGTCGCGGTGCATGCCTTCGGGGGTCGGCCGGCCTTCTGCGCCGGTGCGCGCCTCGATGCGGAACTGGTGGATTTCGACGTGCCACGATTGGGGGCGCAGCGCCGCCGGGGTCAGCCGATCGAATAGGTCATGACAGACCGCGAGGATCGCCCGCAGCGCCGGATGCTCGCCGATCCTTTCCTCGACCGGCTCGAACCAGCGCTCGACCCCGCCATTGAGCGGGTTGTAATCGCGGCTCTGGTAATGCGGCTGGTGCGGCTTGCGACGGATGCCGTCGCGCGCGGCGCGGTAGCAGGCGAAGCGGCGGCGGCGGTAGCGCCCGCCATCGGCCATGTAGGTATCGATGCCGAGCTCGTCCCAGCTGCGCGCGAAGCGATCCCAATCGCCGAGGCCGGAAGCGTTCAGCACCGCCCCCATGTCCGGCGCACGGACGAACGCGAAGCCCTCGCGCGCGACGGTTTCCGCGATGGCGGCGATACGCTCGCTCATCACAGCGGCAGCGCCGGCCGGGTTCAGCACAGCGTCGAGGCCGGCTTTTCGTTGATGCAGCGCAACAGCCGCCAATAGCCGAACAGATTGCTCGGGCGGATCTCGTGCGCCGCGAGCCGGCTGTCGCGCAGAAAATCGTCGAGCGGGAAATCGGCGTGGAAGCCGATATGACGCGCCAGATGCGCCAGGCGCTTTTCCATGAAGCGCAAGGCCCAGTTTTCGCTGGTGAAATGGTTGACCAGCACGATCGTGCCGCCGGGGATGCAGACGCGCCGCATCTCCGCCGCGAAATCCGCCGGGCTCGGCACCACCGAGGCAACGTAGAGCGCCAGCACGGCGTCGAACGAATTGTCCTCGAACTCGAGGTGCTCGGCGTCCATGACGTGCAGCGCATCGACGTGCCGCAGCTGCTGCTCGGTGACGCGGCGGCGCGCCTTCTCCAGCATCTCGGCCGAGATGTCGATGCCGGTGACGTGCGAATCGGTGCGGAAATAGGGCAATGACAGCCCGGTGCCGACGCCGACTTCGAGGATGCGCTGCCCCGGCCGGTCGTTGGCGATGCGCACCGCTTCCTTGCGGCCGGGATGAAACACCGGGCCGAAAACGACATCGTAAGACCCGGAAAACAACCGGTAGGTCCGGATCGTATCGCGCAAATCCATGGCCGATCGCCCGCACTGTCGACGAGAATGCCGCGGCGCTCGCTGGCGGGCGCCACGTTGCCCCCTCGGGCCGGGTTTGTAAACCCGGCGGGCATCGACGGCCGTCGCCCTTGCCGCTGCCGCACGGGCAGCTTGAAGCGGGCATGACGACGCGGCGAGAATCCGTCGGAAAAATCGGGAGAGAGCGATGTCGGGACCGCTCGCGGGAATGCGCGTCGTCGATCTGACCAGCATCGTGCTGGGGCCGGTGGCGACGCAGATGCTCGGCGACATGGGGGCCGAGGTCATCAAGGTCGAACCGCCGGAAGGCGATCCGATGCGCGATCTCGGCCCGGCGCGCCACCCCGGCATGGCTGCTTACTTCCTCAACGTCAACCGCAACAAGAAGAGCCTCGTCCTCGATCTGAAACGTCCGGCCGGGCATGACGCCTTGCTGCGCCTCGCCGCCGGGGCCGACGTCTTCGTCCACAATATGCGGCCGGCCGCGGCACGGCGGCTCGGCGTCGATTACAGGTCGGTCGCCGCCGCCAATCCGCGCATCGTCTACGCCTGGGCGAGCGGCTACCGCGCCGGCAGCGCCGAAGGCGAGCGCGCCGCGTTCGATGACGTGATCCAGGGCGAGAGCGGCCTTGCCGCGATCAACGCCGCACTCGGCGGAGCCGATTCCGGGGCGCCGCGCTACGTTCCGATGGCGATGTGCGACAAGATCTGCGGCCAGGTGCTGGCCGGCGCGGTGGCGATGGCATTGTTCGCGCGCGAGCGCACCGGGCGGGGCCAGGAAGTGCACGTGCCGATGCTGGAGACGATGGCCGCGTTCAACCTCGTCGATCATTTGTGGCACGGCGTACTCGCCGAGCCGGAGAAGGGCCTAGGCTACCCGCGCATGTTCACGCCGCATCGCCGGCCCTACGCGACCAAGGACGGCCATATCTGCCTGCTGGCGACGACCGACCGGCAGTGGCGCGGCCTGTTTGCGGCGCTCGACCGCGCCGAGCTGGCGGACGATCCGCGCTATGCGACGCTCGCCGGGCGCACCGCGCATATCGACGCGCTGTACGCGCTGGTCGCCGATTGCATGCGCGCGCGGACCACGGCCGAGTGGCGGGCTCGGCTCGACGCGCAGGATGTGCCGAACGGCGGCGTCAACGACCTCGCCGGCCTCCTCGCCGACCCCTATCTGCGCGACGGCGGCTTTTTCGTGCCGGTCGAGCACCCCTCGGAAGGCCCGACCGTGACGACGGCAATCCCGACCCGCTTTTCGGCGACGCCCGGCACGCTGCGCCTGCCGCCGCCGCGGCTCGGCGAGCACACCCGGGCGCTCCTCAGCGACCTCGGTTACGGCCCAGACGACATTGCCGAGACCGCCGGCGGCTAAACCGGCACCCTTTCCTCGTCACCCCGGCGCAGGCCGGGGTCCACCTCTGCTGTGGATACCGGCCTTCGCCGGTATGACGAGATTGGATTGCATCGCGAGAGGCTCCGCGTAATTCCGGCTCACAAACCCGGGGCTGCTGGCCGCCGCTCTACCAGCGCTCCCACCACCACCAGTCGGGGTGCTCGCGGCGCCATTCCCCGACCCGGCCGCGGTTCTCGCCGATCATGATGCCGAAGCGGATGCAGGCCGGCCGGTAGCCCTGATCGCATAGCGCATGGTAGCGCTGCAACAAGGCCCGACGGCGGCCCTGCTGGGCGTCGGCCGGCGCCGCGGCGGTGGCGAAAAGCAGCACGGCGGCGGCGCCGAGTAGCAGTTTACGAGACATCCTGTTCCCCTTGATGCGGCCAGGCTCGTCTGTCGAGCCTGGCGTGTCGCTCCCAACGAACCGCCCCGTTATCTTATTCCGCCCGGCGAGCGCAACCCCGCGCCCGACGCCGTTGCGACGCAATCTGGCATTGACCGGCGCCGGCGAACGGTATCCCATCGCCGCCTCGAATCGCGCCGCCGGGGAGGACAAGCCCGCAATGAGCATCAAAGGCCAGGCCTATATCGTCGGCATCTACGAGCATCCGACCCGGCTCGCGACCGACAAGACCGTGCCGCAACTGCACGCCGAGGTCGCCGCCGGCGCGCTCGCCGACGCCGGCCTCGGCAAGAACGACATCGACGGCTATTTCTGCGCCGCCGGCGACACGCCGGGGCTCGGGCAATTGTCGGTCGCGGATTACCTCGGCCTCCGGACACGGCACATCGATTCCACAGATGTCGGCGGCTCCTCCTACCTGCTGCAGGTCGGTCACGCGGCCGAGGCGATCGCGCTCGGCAAATGCTCTATCGCGCTGATTACCTTGGCGGGCCGGCCGCGCGCCGAGGGCATGGCGACGGGCACCCAGCCGCGCGCCCCCGCCGTGCCGATGCCGGAATCGGGGTTCGAATTGCCCTACGCGCCGGCCACCGCCAACATGTACGCGATGGCGGCAATGCGCCACATGCATCAGTACGGCACGACCTCGGAGCAGCTCGCCTGGGTCAAGGTCGCCGCCTCGCACCACGCGCAATACAATCCGCACGCGATGCTGAAGGACGTCGTGACGGTCGAGGATGTGGTGGGTTCGCCGATGATCGCCGACCCGCTGCACCGGCTCGATTGCTGCGTCATCAGCGACGGCGGCGGCGCGATCATCCTGGCCAAGCCGGAGATCGCGAAAAGCCTGAAGCGGCCGCTGGTCAAGGTGATCGGGGCCGGCGAGGCGCCGAAGCACCAGATGGGCGGCAAGGTCGACCTGACCTATTCGGGCGCCCGATGGTCGGGGCCGGCCGCCTTCGCCGAGGCCGGCGTCACCCCGGCCGACATCAAATACGCCTCGATCTACGACAGCTTCACCATCACCGTGGTCATGCAGCTCGAGGACCTCGGCTTCTGCAGGAAGGGCGAAGGCGGCAAGTTCGTGTCCGACGGCAACCTGATCTCGGGCACGGGCAAGCTGCCGTTCAACACCGACGGCGGCGGCCTGTGCAACAACCACCCGTCGAACCGCGGCGGGCTGACCAAGGTGTTGGAAACGGTGCGGCAGTT
>DATEKP010000395.1:0-2864 GCA_035277405.1 Allostellaceae bacterium
CGCTTCTCCGGCTCTTCGACCTTCAGCGTGACGAGCCGCGGCGTCACATCGACCCCGAGCTCGTCCGGGGTCAGCGCAGCGATCGGCTTCTTCTTCGCCTTCATAATGTTGGGCAATGAGGCGTAGCGCGGCTCGTTGAGCCGCAGATCGGTGGTGACGACCGCCGGCAATTTGAAGGCGACCGTCTCCAGCCCGCCATCGACCTCGCGCGTCACCTCGGCCTTGCCGTCGTCGAGCACGATTTTCGAGGCAAAGGTCGCCTGCGGCCAGCCGAGCAGCGCCGACAGCATCTGCCCCGTCTGGTTGCAATCGTCGTCGATCGCCTGTTTGCCGATGATGACGATCTCGGGGCCCTCCTTGTCGATCACCGCCTTCAAAAGCTTGGCGACCGCAAGCGGCTGCAATTCGACGTCTGTCTGCACCAGGACGCCGCGGTCGGCGCCCATCGCCAGCGCGGTGCGGATCGTCTCCTGGCATTGCTGAACGCCGGCCGAGACGACGATCACCTCTTCGACGAGGCCCTTCTCGCGCAGGCGCAGCGCCTCCTCGACCGCGATCTCGTCGAACGGGTTCATCGACATCTTGACGTTGGCGGTCTCGACCCCGGTGTGGTCCGCCTTGACGCGAACCTTGACGTTGTAGTCGACGACCCTTTTCACCGCGACCAGCGCTTTCATCCTGTCCTCACGATGACGAACGCCACGGGGGCGACAGCATCCGCGCGGCATAGTCCACGCGCCCGTCAATGGCAAGAGGTCCGGCACTCCGACGGACCGCGGGCCTCCGGCCCGCATGCGGCCGGGACGGCCGCGGTCCCACTCCCGTCTACCGGCTGCGTTTATGCTGTTCCAGCCAGCCGAGCATGATGCGGTTGAAGGGGTCGGGCTGCTCGACATTCGGGAAGTGGCGGCAGCCGGGCATTTCCTCGTAGCGCGCGCCGGGGACGAGCGAGGCGAGGCGCCGGTTCTCGGCCGGCGGTGTGCCGGCGTCGTCGGCGCCGCATAGGACGAGCAGCGGCAGCCGCAATTCCGGCAGGCGCGGCGCGAAATCGAAATCGAGGATCGCGGCGCAGCACCCGAGATAGCCGGCCGGCGTCGTGCCGGTCACGGTGTCGCGGATCTGACGCCAGCGGCCGGGGTTTTGCGCCTTGAAGCCGTCAGTCAGCCAGCGTTCGACGGTCGCGTCGGCGAGCGGCGCCAGCGAATTGGCGTTGCGCACGGTATTGATGCGCTGATCCCACAGATCGCGGCCGCCCTGCGGGCTGGCCGGCAGCGTATCGCACCACAGCGCCGAGATCAGCCGCTCGCCATGTGCCAGCGCGAAGGCCTGGCCGATCATGCCGCCGATCGACAGCCCGATGTAATGCACGCGCGGGATCGTCAGAGCCGCCAGCGCCTCGGCGACGTCGTCGGCCAGCGCCGCCATCGTATAGTCGCCGGCCACCGGGCCGCTGCCGCCGTGCCCGCGCATATCGAGCCGCAGCACGCGAAACCCGGCCTGCAGCAGCGCCGGCACCTGCTCGGCCCAACTGCCGCCGTCGGAGGCGAGCGAATGGGTGATGCAGACGGTGGGCGAGCCGTCCGGGCCGATCAGATCGTAGGCGAGATTGCGTCCCTGGAGCGGCAACAGCATGGCGCGTCCTCCGAAGAAAACAGTGCCGTCAGCCTCTCACCGCCAGCGCGGCGAGGCAATCGCGATCCGGCGCACCAGAGGTTCGCAGGACATCGAAAGCGTGTCATTTGAGAGGAAACCGCAAGGCGACGACGCGATCTCGGTGGCACGGAGCCTCGATAACACCGGGATTGCTTCGCTCCGCTCGCAATGACGCCGCCGGGCGGCCAATCCAACGTGCTTCGGGATCAGAACACTAAATGAGGTAATAGAGCAGTTCGCGCCGGATCAGTTCGAGGATCAGGATCAGGATCATCGGCGAGATGTCGATGCCGCCGAAATTCGGCAAGGCTCGGCGGATCGGCCGCAACGCCGGCTCGGTGATGCGGTAGAGAAAATCGCCGATCACCGCAACGGCGCGGTTGTAGCGGTTGATGATGCCGAAGGCGAGCAGCCAGCTCATAATGACCTGCACGATCAACAGCAGCTCGTACAGCCAGATCAGCTCGCTTACAAAACCGACGAGCGGAGGCATCCAGGCCCTTTCCGAGAGAGGGGCGGCCCCGGACCCTAGCGGCGCCGCGCCAGGCTCGCAAGCCGTCGGGGACGCCCGATGTCAATCGGCCGGGAAGCCGCCCGCATGCGCGATCACGGCGAGCCGCGCCTTCGGGATGATCCGGTCGGCGAGGCCGATCGGCACGATGCCGCCAGGGCCGGCGCCGCTCTCGGCCAGCGCGTAAATAAAGCCGCTGCGATGCTCGGCCGGGCTGCCGGCGCTGCGATAGGCGACGCAGCCGACCCACCAGAACTCGACGCCGGCCGCCGCGCTCTGCGCGCCGCCGCCGGCGACGAGATCGGCCCCGATCCCCTCGACGCGCCGGATGTCGCGGTGCTGGCCGGGAAACAGCGTGTCCTGCTCCAGCCCCGAATCGCCCTCGGCTGGGGGACGCGCGCACAGCGACCGCTGCAATTGGGCGATGTCGCCCGCGTCGTGCGGCACGACGGCCGCGGCGATGCGGATCTCGGTAGCCGGCGCATCGCCGCTGTTGTCGAGCCGGTAATGCGCCGAGAGGCTGACGGCGCGGCTCTTGACGATCATCGGCCCGTCGAGCGCGGCCGTCGCATGCACCCAGGCGCGATGTTGCCGCGCCGCCATCTCGTTGACCCGGGCGGTAAGGCTCCGCGTTTCGGCGGCGAGGGCGCGGCGCTGCGCCTCGGCGCCGCGCCACCCCAACGCGGCAAACCCGGCGGCC
>DATEKP010000396.1:0-9963 GCA_035277405.1 Allostellaceae bacterium
GGCCCGTTCGCGACGCTGCTGGCTCACGCCGTCATTGCCCGCACCGAGCGCCCGGCACGATGGCGGGCGCTGGCCGCGCCGACCCCGATCCGCGAGCGCGGCGATGCGGGCGGCGGCCCGATCGTCGTCGTGCAATGCGAATCGTTCTTTGACGCGCGCCGCCTGTCGCCCTCGATCCCGCACGACCTGCTCCCCGGCTTTGACGCGTGCTGCCGGCGGGCGACGCAATTCGGCCGGCTGGAAGTGCCGGGCTGGGGCGCCAACACGATGCGCGCCGAGTTCGCGGTGCTGACCGGCCTTGCGGACGACGCGCTCGGCTACGATCGGTTCAACCCATATTACGCGCTCGCGCGCGTGCCGCTCGCATCGCAGGCATGGCGGTTGCGCGCCTCCGGGTACCGGACGATCTGCCTGCACCCGTTCGACCGCCGCTTTTTTCGCCGCGACCTGGTGATGCCGGCGCTCGGCTTCGAGTGTTTTCTCGGCCGCGAGACGCTGGGCGGCGGCCGCCGCCCGCCTTATTGCCCCGACCCCGAGCTGGCGCGTCACATCCTGCGTGTCCTCGACGAGGAGGGGCCGCGCACCTTCATCTTCGCGATCACGATGGGAAATCACGGGCCGTGGAATATGGCCGGACCGCCGCTCGACCCGGCCGTCGCCGCTCTGTTGGATCCCGCTGCGATGCCGGATGGCGGCGGGCTGCTGCGCTACCTCGACGGCCTGCGCAAGTCGGACGAGATGCTGCAAGTCTTGATCGACGGGCTGGCGCGGCGCGGCGACCGGCCGACGCTGGCCTTTTATGGCGACCATCTGCCGAGCCTTTCGGCTGTGTTCCGTCATTTCGGCTTCGACGAACCCTGCAGCGACTACGTCATCTGGCCGGGCACCGGCGCGCCGCAGCGACGCGACCTGCCGGCCCACGGGCTCGGGCGTCTGGTTGCCGAGGCCGCGCTCGGCCGGCCGGCTCAGGATGCCGCCGCTTGCCGCACCGCTGCCTCCGCGAGCCTCGCGCGATGAGCGCGTTCGTGCCGCCTTATCCGCCGCGGCCGAAGGCGCCGCTGCCGCCGCTGGCGACGATCCGCACGGCGCGCCGCAATTTCCTCGCGGTGTTCGAGGACAAATGCTTCGACTACCAGTTCTTCTCGACCCGCCTTCTGGCGCGCCGCCTGTTTGTCTGCAACAGCCCGGACACGGTGGCACAGGCCTTTATCGCGCTGCACGAGAGCTTCGAGCGCAAGACGCCGCAGATGCGCCACGCGCTGGCGCCCTTGCTCGGCGACGGGCTGTTCATCAGCGACGGCGAATTGTGGCGGCGGCGGCGGCGCATTGTCGCGCCGATCGTGCACGCCGCGCGCGTGCCGCTGTTCGCGCCGCTGATGGTCGAGACGGCGGCCGAGACCGCCGAGCGCTGGGCGCGCCTGCCCCCCGGCACGCCGATCGATGCACTGCGCGAGATGGCGACGCTGACCGCCGAGATCATCTGCCGCACGATTTTCGGCCCACGGCTTGGCGCCGAGCACGCCGGCGAGATCGTCGCGGCATTCAGCGCCTATCAGCGCCAGGTCGGCCAGATCGACCTGACCTACCTGCTGGGCCTGCCCGAGTGGTTTCCGCGCTTCCAATCGCCCACCGTACATCGCGCCGCGCGGCGCATCGACCGCGTGCTCGACGCGATCATCCGGCAGTGCGAGGAGCGGCTGTCCGGCGGCGAACCGTCGGTCATCGCGATGCTGCTCGACGCGCGCGATCCGGAGACCGGCGAACGGCTCGGCCGCGAAGCGCTGCGCAACGAAGCCGCCGTCATCTTCATGGCGGGCCACGAGACGACCGCCAACTCGCTGGCCTGGACCTGGTTTCTGTTGTCGCAGGCGCCCGAGGTCGAGGCTCGCCTGCACGCCGAGCTGGCGGCCGTGCTCGGCGGGCGACTGCCCGGCATCGACGACGTGCCGCGCCTCGTCTACACCCGCGCCGTGTTCGAGGAGGCGATCCGGCTCTATCCGCCGGTGCCGATCCTCGGGCGCCAGGCGGTGCGCCGGGAGCGCATTCGCAACCGGACGATCCCCAGGGGTTCGTTGGTCGTTATCGTGCCGTGGCTGCTGCACCGCCATCGCCGGCTGTGGGACGATCCCGATTCCTTCATCCCGGAGCGCTTTCTGCCCGAGAACGCCGCGGCGCGGCAGCGCTACAGCTACGTGCCGTTCAGCGTCGGCCCCCGCGTCTGCGCCGGTCAGGGCTTCGGATTGACCGAGGCGATTCTGTGCCTCGCGACGCTGGCGCAGCGCGTCCGCCTGCGCCTCGCGCCGGGCACCGTTGTCGAGCCGGTGTGTCGCCTGACGCTGCGGCCGGGCGACCGGCTGCCGATGCTTGTCGAGCCCCGCGCCTCAGCGTCGGCCGCTGTGTCGCAGGAAGCCGGCGCTCCCTCCTGAACCCTATGTTGTCAATCGCTCGTCATTGCGAGCCGAAGGCGAAGCAATCTCGCTGTAAGAGTCCCCATTCGCGCGAAATTGCTTCGCTGCGCTCGCAATGGCGCCCGCGCCATAGGCCGCGCGCACTGCGGCGGGCGGATCGGCGATGCGGTCGGCGAGCGCCACCGGGCCGCAGGCGATCATCGGGTAGTCGTATTCGCCCGGGATGTCGTTCGCCATCAGGAAGTGGAAATGCGTGCGGAAGAAGTTCCAGCGCAGCCTGCGATAGGCTGCGGGCGCGGTCGTCTCCTTGAAGCGGGCTGAGCGGATTTGCGGGTTGCGTGCCGCGGTGCCGCCGAGTTCGAGCCTGAGGTCCCGCGCCGGCACGAAGCCGAACGCGTTCAGCGCATCCTGCGGCGCCTGGTACTCGACCCATGAGAGGCGCCGCGTTGTCGCCAAACGCGCGATGTCGCGGCGCAACGGCTCCGCCGTGCGCACGAACCCGGCGATGGCGAGGCAGGAGCCGATCGTCAGCAGCGCGACCGGCGGCCCGCGCCGGCCAAAATCCGAATCGAGCGCCAGCGACCGGGCAGCCAGCGCGACCGCGATCGTCGAGCCGGTGCTGTGGCCGACGATCAGCACTTCCTCGGCCGAGGACTGCCGCACACGATCCACCACGTGGCGCGCGAAGCGCTCCAGGCGGTCGGAGAACTCGGCGTGCCGTCCGCCCGCCTGCTGCCAGCTGAAAATCCAGCCGTCGAGCAGGTGATGGACAAAGGCGCGGCGCGCCGGCGGCCCGAGCGCGCGCAGTACCGCGGCCGCGACGACGATAGCAATCGCCCAGAGCAGCACCGCCGACGCTGCCACGAGGCCCACGATGGCAGCGGCCGCATAACCCGCCAGCGCCGCTGCCCCGAGCATCGCGGCGAGTGCCGCCCAGGGGTAGACGACGAACAATGCGAAGCGCCAGCTGACGCGAAACAGGCGCTGCACGACGGCGCCGCGCAGCGCCTCCGCCATCGCCGCCGCCAGAAGCGGCAGGCGGCGCAGCCAGCCGCGCGCGAAATCGCGTCGCACGAGATCGTCCCACAGCAGCACCTCGTATTCGGTTTCGGTGCGCCAGTCCGATGTGCCGGCGGTGACGGTCCAATGCACGGCTGGCACCGCCGCATCATCCTCGGCCGGACTGACGTGCCGCGCGATGCCGAAGCGCCGCGCCACCTGCGCCATCGCCGCAACGAACAGCCGGCGGTAGCGCGTCGCCGCCTCGGGATCGTAGCCGTGGCAGTAGAACACGAGGCGGCGGCGGACCGGTTGCATCAGCGCGGCTCGACCGTGGCGCGGATGCCGCCTTTCGGGTGCAGGTTGGTCCAGCCGATCGGCTCGATTGGACGGCCGGGCACGAGGCGCAGCCGGAAGCGCTGCGCGACGACGGCGATCGCCACCGTGATCTCCATCATCGCCAGCGAGGCGCCGATGCAGGCATGCGGCCCGACCGAGAACGGCAGGTAGGCATAGCGCGAGCGCCCGGCGGCGCGCTCGGGCAGAAAGCGGTCCGGGTCGAAATGGTCGGGATCCTCCCACAGCCGGCGATGGCGATGGACGACCCACGGCAGGATCGCGACCACCGAGCGGCGCGGAATATGGCGGCCGCACACGACATCGTCGTCGCGGGCCGTGCGCAGCATCGTCGGCGACGGCGGGTAGAGCCGCATCGTCTCGTCGATCAGCCGGCGCAGATAAACGAGCCGCGGCAATGTCTCGGGCATCGGCGTTGCGCCCGCAAGCACAGTGTCGAGTTCCGCGTGCAGCCGCCGCTCGGCCTCGGGGCAGCGCGCCAGCGCGTACCAAGCCCACGGGAAGATGCGCAGCGGGGTGGCCGCCGTCGCGCCCAGCGTAAATGCCTCGTCGCGCAATTCCTCGGCCGAGAGGCCGTCGCCGGTGTCGCGGTCGCGGGCATTGGCGAGGCGCCACAATAGATCGCGCGGACCCTCGTAGTCGGCGCGCCGGCGCTCGGCGATCAGGCGGTCGAACAGCGGGCGAAACTCCGCAACCCGCGCCCGGCTGCGTCGGCCCGGATCGAGCGCGTGCAGCCACCGCGGCGTCGGCAGAAAATCGAACAGGCTGTAGCGGCCGGGGTATTGGCCGAGCCGGTACAGCACCGGATCGATCGCGGGCTCCTCGGGAGCAAACAGCCGCGCAGTCAACGCGGTGACGAAATGCGCAAAGGTTTCGCCGATGTCGATGTCCTCCCCGAGTGGCACCGACGCAAGATATTCGTTGAGCCGGCCGGCCAACTCGGCCATCGCGGGCAGGTCGGCCAGCACCGCGCGATGATCGAATGCCGGAGTCAGCAGGCGGCGGTGGCGCCGCCATACCTCGCCCTCGGCGGCCAGCATCCCGCTGCCGCCGCCGAAACGGAACAGCCGGCGAATCACTGCGAGGCGTGGATAATTCTCGACATTGTCCTGCATGATCCGGCGGATGCCGGCGGGGTCGCTGACGACGAACAACCGGCACGCGAGCAGCCGGCGCTCGACGATCGGCTCGTCGAACAATGCTTCGTCGCACGCCGCCAGCGTGTTGACCGGCAGCACTTTGAGGAGCCGCAGCGTCGAGAGCGGGCGCGCCGGCCGCGGTGGCGCGGCTAGCAGCGGCGGCAGTTCGGCGGGGCTCGTGACGGCAGCCGGCGCCGCCATCGCTCAGGCCGCCTTGCCGGACGCCGCTTGGCGCGGCTCGACCGTCATCCACAACCCGCCCTGCGGGCGGATGTTGGTCCACGCGGTCGGTTCGACCGGGCGGCCCGGCACCAGGCGGAGGCGGAAGCGCCGCGCCAGGATCGCCGTCACGACGATCAGCTGCAGCATCGCCATCGAGGCGCCGACGCAGACATGCGGCCCGACCGCGAACGGCAGATAGGCATAGCGCGAGCGCGCAGCCGCCGCCTCCGGTGTAAAGCGGTCGGGATCAAATTGGTCCGGGTTTTGCCACAGCCTGCGGTGGCGGTGGACGACCCACGGGATGATCGCCACGATCGCGCCGCGCGGTACGCGCCGGCCGCACAGGGTATCGGGCGCCATCGCCTTGCGCATCATCATGATCGGCAAGGGCGGGTAGAGCCGCATCGTCTCATCGAGCACCTGCCGCAAGTAGACGAGCTTCGGGAAATCTGCTTGCGTCGGCGCGCGGTCGCCGAGCACGCGGTCAACTTCGTCGTGCAGCTTCTCCTCGACGTCGAGGTGGATCGCCAGCAGGTACCAGAGCCACGGCAGCGGCCGCAGCGAGGTCGCCGAGGTGGCGCCGAGCGTCAGGATCTCGTCGTGCAGTTCGTCGCGGCTCAGGCCCGTGTCGCCGTCGCGGTCGCGCGACGTGACGAGCCGCCACAGCAGATCGTGCGGGCCGGCATAGTCGGAGCCGCGTCGTTCGTCGATCAGACGGTCGAGCAAGGGGGCGAAATCGGCCGCCGCGCGGCGCGTCTTGCGACGGCGGTCGAGCGGCCGCAGCCAGCGCGGCGCCGGCAACAGGTCGAGCAGCCCGTAGCGGCCGGGATATTGCCCCATGCGGTCGAGCATCGGATCGAGCGCGCGGTCGGCGCCGACGAAGACCTGCCCGGCCAAGCGGACGATCAGCGGCCGGAAGGCTTCGTGCGTATCGATCGCCTGCCCGGCCGGCAGCGCCGCCAAAAAGCCCGCCATCTCCTCGGCTAGCGCGGCGAGGGAGGGCAGGTCGTGCAACAATGCCCGGTGGTCGAGGGTCGGGTTGATCAGCCGGCGATGCCGCCGCCACGGCGTGCCCTCGGCGTGCAACATGCCGCTGCCCGACGCGAACTCGAACATTCGCCGGGTCCAGGCAAGGCGCGGGTAGTTGTCGGCATTGTCCTGCATGACCCGGCGGATGCCGTCGGGATCGCTGACGATAAAGAACCGGCGGCCGAGAAAACGGCGCTCGATGAAGAGCTTGTCGAACAATTCTTCGTCGCAGGCGGCGAGCGAATTGGCCTGCGCCGCGCGCAGCAGCCGGAACGCGGAGAGCGGCCGGGCCGGGCGCGGCGGCATCGCCGGGCACGGCGCTCGGTCGGCCTCCGCGGCACTCGTCATCGCGCCCTCGCCCGCTGAAACGGCGGCGAGACACTAGCGCAGCCGGTGGCGGCGGCAAACATCGCCCCGCGGCGAGCCGATTGACACCGAAAGGGGCCGCGCCGAACATCGCCGACCAGCGGGGCTGCGAAAGGCAAAACGCGATGGAGATGCAGGACCGCACCGTCGTCGTCACCGGCGGCGCCTCGGGGATCGGCCGCGCGACGGCGCTGCTGCTGGCGCGCGAAGGGGCGCGCGTGCTGATCGGCGATATCGACGAGGCCGGCGGCCGCGCGGTCGTGGCGGAGGCCGAGCGCGACGGCCTCTCGGTAGAATTCCTGGCGCTCGATCTGACGCAGCCCTCATCGATCGAAGGCTTTGCCGCCGCCGTTCGCGCTCGCGCCGAGCAGCCGGACGGGATCGTCAACGGCGCCGGCTGGGACCGCATCGAGCCGTTCCTGCAAAACCCGCCGGAGATGTGGGAACAGCTGATCGCGATCAATCTCTTGGGCGCGGTGCGGCTGACCCGGGCGCTGCTGCCGCCGATGGTCGCCGCGCAATACGGCAAGATCGTCAACATCTCGAGCGATGCCGGCCGCGTCGGCAGCACCGGCGAAACCGTCTATGCCGCCGCCAAGGGCGGCCTGATTGCCTTCACCAAATCCTTGGCGCGCGAGATGGCGCGGTATCGCATCAACGTCAATTGCGTCTGTCCCGGCCCGACCGACACGCCGCTGTTTCAGGGCCAGCCCGAGCGCATGCGCGAAGCCTTGACCCGCGCGATCCCGTTCCGCCGCATCGCGCAGCCGGAGGAAATCGCCGAGGCGGTGATGTTTTTTTTGAGCCGCCGCTCGGATTACATCACCGGGCAGGTGTTGAGCGTCAGCGGCGGGCTGACCATGGTTGGCTGAGAGGGCCGCGCTTAGGCATCGACCACGGGCATCGAGAGGGGAGAGGACGATGCGGGGGTACCGTATGACCGGCCTTGCCGCCGGGTTTCTGCTCGCGGCCTCGACCGCCGCCTCGGCGCAGTCTGCGGCCAATCAGAACGCCGATCAGAACGTGCGGGAGAGCCGGCAATACGAGCAGCTGCTGTGCACGAACCCCGCCTTCCGGGCGCGCCGCATCGCGCAGGAATGCGGCCCGTTGCAAGGCTCGCAGTTCTACCAGAGCTGCGTTGCCTCGTTCCAATGCAACCGCGAGGCGCAGGCGCCGCATTGGCGGCAGGCGCCGCCGTCGGAACGGATACGCTGAACGGAGATGGCAGATCTGTTCAATGTGTACCAAATCAATCTGTCCGAAACCGTCATTCCGGGACGGCCCGCAGGGCCGGACCCGGAATCCACGAACACAGACGTTTCAATGTTTTCCAGGGCGGTGTTCATGGATTTCGGGTTCGCGGACTGCGTCCGCGCCCCGGAATGGCGCGCCTCAGAGGAGGGATAGTTCATGGCCAATCCCGCGCCCGGTTACGCGACGAAGCCTGAGCACCGCGTCGATCTCGTGCCCGAGAGCCGGCGGGTGCGCGTCACATTCGCCGGCGCCGTCGTCGCCGACAGCGGCGACACGCTGCGCGTCGAGGAAACCGGCCACGGCCCGGTCTTCTACGTCCCCGAAAAGGACGTGCGCACCGACCTGTTGCGGCCGACCGACCACCACACCTATTGCCCCTTCAAGGGCGACTGCTCGTACTGGTCGATCGAGATCGCCGGCGGCAAGCGGTCGGAGAATGCGGTGTGGGGCTACAGAAAGCCATATGACGAGGCGGCGGGCCTGGCCGGCCACTATGCCTTCTACACCAGCCGGGTCGATGCGGTTGAGGTGACGTAAGATGGCGCAGCTGATGCAGAACTGGGTCGTCCGGAAGCCGGTCGCGGCCTCGCGCGGCGGCGTTGTCGCGGCACAGAACGGCGTCGCGGCCCAGGTCGGCGCCGAGGTGCTGGCGGCCGGCGGCAGCGCCGTCGATGCGGCGGTCGCGACCGCTTTCGCGCTCGCCGTGCGCGAGCCGTGGAACAGCGGTCTCGGCGGCATCGGCTTCATGGCGATCTATCCGCCCGGCGGCGGCCGCGCCGAGATCGTCGATTTCGGGCCGATCGCGCCGGCCGGTCTCGATCCCGCCGCGTACCCGCTGACTGGCGAAATGGCGACCGAATTGTTCACCTGGCCGCGCGTCGAGGGCGACCGCAACATGCACGGGCCGCTCTCCTTCGCGATCCCGAGCGCGGTGCGCGGCTATGCCCTCGCGGTCGAGCGCTTCGGGCGTACGCCGTGGCGCGACCTCGTCGCGCCCGCCGTCGCGCTCGCCCGGCAGGGGCTGCCGGTCGATTGGTGGGTGACGGTCAAGACCGCGACCGCCGCCGCCGATCTGCGCCGCTACGACGAGAGCCGGCGCATCTGGTTGCCCGACGATCTGCCGCCGGTCTGTCCGCCGAACGGCGAGGCGTCGGCGCTTGCGCTCGGCCATCTCGGCGACACGCTGGCGCGGCTCGCCGAGGCCGGTCCGGACGATTTCTACCGCGGCGACATCGCCACAGCGATCGCGGCGGACGTACGGGAAGGGGGCGGCGTTCTTGCGGCCGGCGATCTCGCGGGCTGCGCGGCGCGAATCGTGCCGTCGCTCGAGATTCCCTATCGCGATTACAGCTTGCACGCCGCGCGCGGGTTGACCGCGGCGCCGACGCTGGCCGACGTGATCGACCGGCTGTCCGGCAAGCGCTTCGCGCAGGCGCCCGACGCCATCTATTTCGAGGCGCTGATCGATGCCTTGCAGCAGGCCTACCACGCCCGCCTCGACGGCCTCGGCGATGTGCGTCCGCCCGGCGAGAGCTGCACGACCCACATCACCGCGATCGACCGCGACGGCGGCGTTGCGGCGCTGACCTCGACATTGCTGTCGAGCTTCGGCAGCCGTTACGTGCTGCCGCGCACAGGCATCCTGATGAACAACGGCGTGATGTGGTTCGACCCGCGCCCCGGCCGGCCAAACTCGATGGGACCGGGCAAGCGCGCCCTGACCAACATGTGCCCGCTGGTGGCGGCGCGCGACGGCCGCGCCCGGTTCGGGGTCGGCGCCTCGGGCGGCCGGCGCATCCTCGCCGCGATCGTGCAGCTCGCCAGCTTCATCATCGATTTCGCGATGACGCCGGGCGAGGCCGCGCACCATCCGCGCATTGACGTCAGCGGCGAGAGCGGCATCGCGATCGACCGGAGGCTGCCGACAGCGGTGCGCGACCGCCTCGCCGCACGCGCCGGCGCGGCATTGGTCGAGCACACCGCGTGGCCGTCGCGCTTCGCCTGCCCCAACCTCGTGCTGCGCGGCGAGGACGGCCTGAACTACGGCGTCAGCGACGTGATGTCGCCGTGGTCTGCCGCTGTCGCCGAGCCGGGCAAGGAGGCGTAGGCCCGGGCGAGATTGCTTCGTCGCTGCGCTCCTCGCAATGACTCCCGTGTGCCGTCATTGCGAGTGGAGCGAAGCAACCTGA
>DATEKP010000397.1:0-7599 GCA_035277405.1 Allostellaceae bacterium
GAACGGGTCGGATGCCGCCGGATCGGGCGCCAGCGGGTCGAAATCGGGCGGCAGGCTGATCGGACCGGCGGCGAACGGATTATCGGACGCGGCGGGGCCGAGCAGCGGGTCGCCGCGCGCCGGCCCCGCCATGGGGCCCGGCGCCGGCGCAAACGGGTCGAGGGCAAAAAATTCGGCCGGCGCGGGCGCGGGGCGCGCTGCCGCCGGCGCCCCGGCGGCGTAGCGCGGATCCGCCTCGGCGATCCGCACCTCGATCTCGTAGGCGCCGAACACCAGGCGATCGCCGTCGCGCAGGTCGCGCACCTGGCCGCGGCCGACCGGCTCACCCTCGCGGTTGAGGAATGTGCCGTTGGTCGACAAATCGGCGAGCTGCCAGCCGCCGGCGCGGAACGCTAGTACGCAATGCCGCTTCGACAGGCCGCGCTCGGGGTCTGGCAATACCCAGTCGTTCTCGGCGCCGCGGCCGATCGAGAACTCGCCGCCCGCGACCGTGCGCGTCTCCGGCGCGACCTCGTCGGGACAGCGCAGCATCGAGAGCGTCAGCGTCATCCGCTATTCCTGGCGCGGACCGGCATTAACAGTGTTCCGCAGGGCGCAGGATACGTCAGCGGACCGGCGGTTGCGAAATCCAAAAAACCGCAAGGCGCGGCGAAAGCGTTGCATCAAGGAATCGGCGCGCCGAGACTGTGCCCGCCCGTTAAGCGGAACGTTACCGGGGGATGCTTGCGATGGCCGGATATTCCCAACAGGAACGCCTGCTGCGCATCGACACGATCCTTAACGGCGATCCGGGCGAAAGCGGCTTTCAGGGCGATCCGTTGCTGCTCGTCAAGCTCGATGGGGTCGAGGGCATCTCGAAACTGTTCGCCTACGATGTCGTCATGCTGCGCGACGCCGGCGGGATCCAAGGCGAGAAGCGGCCGCCGCTCGACACTACCAAACTGATCGGCACGCACGCCGAACTCGGCGCCCGGCCGAGCAAGGGCGGCGGCCAGGGCGAAGACGAAACCTTTTTCAAACGGGTCGGCATGTTCGAGACGTTCGAGGACATCCTCGGCCTCGACATCACGCATTTTCTGAAGACCCACGCCCGCGACTTTCACATCTACCGCGCCCGGGTCGTTCCGTGGGTCAAGGTACTGAGCCGCGACATCTGCTACCGCGTCTTCGAGCAGAAGACCGTCGTCGAGATCATCGACGCCATCGCCGAAGAAGCGAAGAACACGTTTTCCCACGTGATCATCGACACTTCTGCGCTGAATGACGCCAAATTCCCGCCGTTTCCGCCGATCGACTACTGCGTGCAATATGGCGAAAGCACGTGGGAGTTCATGTCGCGGCTGATGGCGCGATTCGGCATCTGGTATTACTTCGGGCATCAGGGAGGCGGCGCGAATTTCGTCTTGAACGAGGCGATGATCCTGAAGCGCAGCCTCGATTCGAGCGTGCCGCAGGCCGGCCTCGGCGACGTCAAGATCGTCGACAGCGATCCCAACGTCCGACACATCGCCAAGCTGGCGCGCCGCTTCCGGCCGCCCGAGCGGCGCATGGTGGTGGGCGGGTTCAACTATATCGATCCGGCCCATCCGTTCTACAAAGACGGCACGGTCAGCCCGCCCGACGATCTGCTTAAGAACGAGGGCGGCGCGGCGGCGCAGACCAAATTCTCGGCCGCCACCTCTTTCGCCGAGCCGGTTTTCGCCGACAGCGAGGCCGACGCGCTGGCGAAGACGGTGACCTCGCGCAACCAGGCGGAAGTCCTGCTGCTCTCCGGCGTCAGCCGGAACCACAGCTTCATCGCCGGTCATTCCTTCCATATCGACAAGGACAGCGGCTTCGATCCGGCCGACAACGAACAGAAGCCGTTCGCCGACATCGTCGACCACGACTTTGTCATCGACCTGCTCGCCGTCACCGGCAACGACTACAGCTACGTCAACCTCAGCCCCAGCGTGCCGATCCTCGGCGAGACGTTCGAGGCGTTCTTTCACACGATTGCCGCCTTGGAGGCCGACGCGCTAGATAACTCCGACAACGCGCTCTACAAGACCTCGCTGTGGGCGACGCGCACGGCGCAGGCGCGCATCTACAGTGCGCTCAACCCGCTCTACGGCAATTTCGCCGATACCGCCGCCGGCACCGACGTCGATATCGCCGGTGCGGTGAACACGGTACTCGGCGCGGTGTCGGGAGCGCTGCCCGGCCCGCTCGCGGCGCTGGGCGGCGCCGATTTCCAGAAGGCGGTCGCCGACAAGAAGAACCTCGCGACCTTTGCCGTCGGGGTGATCGCGGTGCCGGCCGAGGCGCCGTTCGACCCGGCATTGCCGACGGCGGTGCGGCCCTTGGCGCGCGGCCCGCATACCGCGGTCGTGATCGGCCCCGACGGCACCGACACGAAGAAGCAGGACATCTACATCGATGCGATCGGCCGGGTGCGCGTGCGCTTTCCGTGGGATCCGGGGCCGCCGGAGGGCGGCAGCAAATTGCCGCCCGCCTTCCCGGTGCCGCAGCCCGACAAGCCCACCAAGAAGGGGCAGAACACCTGCTGGGTCAGGGTCGTCGAGGGCTGGGCCGGACGGCATTACGTCATTGAGTTTCTGCCGCTCATCGGGCAGGAGGTCATCGTCGATTTCCTCGACGGCGACCCCGAGCGCCCGGTCATCACCGGCCGGCTCTACAATGCCGACCGCGGCACCCCGAACCTGCCGTTCCCCGACCCGCAGCACAAGGACACGCAGGTCAGCGAGCTCGCGAAACTGCCGGCGACAGCCAGCGTCGATCCGCTGCTAAGCGGCATCAAGACCTGGAGCATCCCCACGACAGACGGCAGCGGCAACCCGTTGCCGACCCGCTTTCACCTGCTGCGCTTCAGCGACAAGCGCGGCAAGGAGCAATACCTCATTCGCTCGCAGCACCGGCTCGACATCACGGCCTTCGAGAAGCGCTACGAATCGATCCATTCCGACCGTCACCTGACGGTCGGCGGCAAGTGGACCCAGCCCTCGCCGGGCATCGCCGGCGACTACATCGCGCACGTCTTTCGCGATTACTACCTGCATGTCGGCGACGCCGCGCACCCGACCGATTCCGGCAATCGCACGACCCTGATCGAGCAGAAGGACGCGATCCGCGTCGTCAAGGATTCCGACCAGGCGATCGGCGGCAATTGGAGCACCGGCGTCGGCGGCCAGGCGACGATCGACGCCAACGGGCCGGCCGGCAAGATCGTGCTCAACGCGATCACCAACATCACGCTCTCGGTCGGCGGCAGCACGATCGTCATCACCCCGGCGGCGATCGCGATCACCTCGCCGATGGTGCTGATCAATTCCGGCGGGCCGCCGCCGGCGCCGCCGATCGATCCGCATGTCGATCCGCCCAAGGACCCGACCGCGGCCGACCCCGGCGACACGCTGATCCCGCACGAATAGAGCGCTGTCCGGTCGCGCTTTAGGGCCGCCCCAGATCGTAGGGGTGGCCGAGCAGGCCGAGCATGACCCAGGGCTGCGTCTCGGAGTTGGTTTCGCCCGAATAGATCCCGGTGCGGATTTCGATGCAGCCCTCGCGCTCGGTGATCGAGCGCTGCAACTGCCAGCGCAGCACCAGCTCCAACAGCTCGATATGCTGGCGACAACGGCCGGCGATTCGCTGCAAATCGGGGTCGCGCGAACGACGCAAGGCGCTGAAGAACCGCAGCGCCAGGCCGGCATTGAAGTTCCAGTACGAGGTCTCGGCGTGGAGGCGCCCGGCGGCGTCTCCGATCAAGGTCGATACCGTGTCGATCTTGACCGGCCGGCCCAGGTGAACCGCCGTCGTTTCGATGCAATAGCTCTCCAGCCCGCGTTCGATCGCGGCGGCGAAGCGGGCATCCGCAATGCAGTCGGCCGCCTGCGTCAGAGCCAACAGCGACGCGCTGTGGCCGTCGACGAAGGCCTGCCGTTCGCTGCTCATGCCGTAGGGAAAGGCGGCGGCCGGCCGGTCGGCGATGCCACGGTAACGGACTTCGAAGTCGAGCAGCACGTCGCAGAGCCGCTTCAGCTGTCTGCGGTACCGCTCGTCGCCGGTCGCGCCATACAGCGTGACCACGGCGAGAATGACGAAGGCCAGTTGGCGCGACATGATCGTGTTGCGGCCTTCGTAATGCCCGGTGACGAACAGGTCGAAATACGCGTCGAGATAACAATCGCACAGCGCTCGCAGCTCGTCCGGGTCGAGCGCGCTGTTCGGCACCGGCCGCTCGGCGGCGCACACCGCATAGCACTTCGCGAAGGCATTGATCTCGGCGCCGTAATCGTAGGAGATGCTGTAATCGAAGGCGGCGCGCTGGCGCGGCTTCTCGGCAATGGCGGCGCGCAGCAACGCGGCGTAGTCGGCGCCGCGCCGGTAGAAGCCGCCGGCCGTGAGCAGCTTGTCCTCGCCGATCGCCAGTCGGCCGGCGGCGGGGCCGGGGAACCGATAACGGGCGCGCACCCGGTCCAGCCGGCCGCGCTCTTTGACATCGATTTCGAAACCCGCCAGCCGCTCGGGACAACGCGGGGTCGTATGGACCGCGAGCGCGAACCCGGCAATTTCCGCCTGGGCGATCGAATAATAACTTGCCCCTTCGGCGGCCATTTCATGGACGCCGGGCAGGTCGGCGGCAAAGATCGGCGACCCGGACGGCGATACCGCCGACACGCTGTGATAGGCGACCCCGACCGCGTTGCTGCGGTGGCTCAACCGGTCGTGACCAATCGTCAGCTCGACATCCGAGACGTTTGCCGCCGGGTCGATTTCGAGCACTGCTTCGACGCCGATCAGCATCGAGCAGGCGTCGATCGTGTACAAATAGCTGATCCGGCCGAGCCGGCGCGATCGCAGACGCGGCTTGAAAAAAAGCTCGCTCGAATGACGCAGCGTCAGCGTGCGATCGGTTTCCGTCGCCTCCACTGCGGCGATTGCATCTTCGACGCCGATCGCATAGCGACGGCCGCCATGCGTGAAGATGACCGAATTGCCGCCGAGCAGCAGGTTGTCGGCGGTGCGGCCGTCGTGAAACCGCACGCCGGCGACGACGCAACCGTGGCGCAAGTCGTGCCGGATGTGCATCAGCGAGTGGACGTGATGCGTTGTGCCGTCTTTGCTCTCTTCATCGCTGTGCTGGAGGCGTGGCGCGCTGATGCGGCGGAACATGAAGGGCGGCCGGCACAGCCAGCGTACGAAGCGCAGGATCTCGACGACCTGGTCCGGAAACCGCCGCCACACCTCCGGCCGCGAGAGGAATTCCAGCACCTTCGCGTTGTCGTCGAGCCAGAACCAGTCGTCTCCGCCGGTCAGCCGCTCGGTTTCGGTGACCGCAAAGAAGCGGACGCCGTCCATCGCCTCGATCGGGCGATAGAGATGACGCAGGATGAACTCGGCGGCGGGCAGCGCCTCGGTCGGCAGGTTCGGCATCAGCGATGCTCGGCCGAAGACGGCATTGCGTTCAATCGGCCGGGTGGCCCAGCAGCCCAAGCATGACCCAGGGCTGGGTTTCCGAGTTGGTCTCGCCCGACAGCGCGGAACATCGGATTTCAACCTCGCTGCCTTGCGCGACCATCGCCAGTGCCAGCTGCCGCCGCAGGATCAGCTCGAAGAGCTCGAGGCGGTCGCGGTGGCGGGCGGCGACGGCCTGCATCTCCGGGTCGGGTGCAGCGCGCAGAGCGGCGAACAGCCGCAAGGTCAGCCCGGCCTTGAAGTTCCAGAAGGCCGGCTCGCCGTGCCGGGCGCCCGCCTCGTCGACGATCAACGTCGAAACTCCGTCGACCCGCTCTGGCTGCCCGAGGTGCAAGGCGCTGCTGCCGAGGCAGTAGGCGCGCAGGCCGCGATCGATCGCAGCGGTGAGGCGGGCATCGGGCCGCACCCGGCTGGCCTGAACCAGCGCCAGCAGCGCCGCACTGTGGCAGTCGACATGCGCCACCGGCGGCGCGTCGCTGCGCATGATGAAACCCGACGCCGGCTCGCCGCCGCAATCCGTGTAGCGCCGCTCGAGATCGAGCAGCGGGCCGCACAAGCGGTCGAGCTGGTCCAGGTATTCTGCCGCGCCGGTCGCCCGGTGCATCGTCACCGCCGCCAGGATCACGAACGCCAGCTCGCGGCAAAACACGGTGGCCCTGCCGGCGTGATGACCGGCGACGGCGATGGCGAGGTAATACCCGAGATAGGTATCGACCAGCGCGCGCAGTTCCTCCCGGCGCGCCGGGGGCAGGTCGGGGATTGCCGCGAAACATTTCGCGAATGCGTTTATCGTGACGCCGTAATCGTAGGAAATGCTGAAATCGTATGCTGCCCGCGACCGGTCTCGCGCGGTCGCGGCCTCGCCGATCAGCGCGGCGTAATCCGCCACACGCTCGTAAAGCCCGCCGCAGGTGATCGCCTTCTGCTCGGCGGCGACGAGGCGTCCGCCGTCGTGCGTTCCCGGAAACTCGTAGCGCGCGATGACCTGCGCGAGCTGCCTCCGGGTCGTCACCCTGACCTCGAACCCGGCGGGCGGCCGCGGTCCGCAGGAGAGCGAATGCACTGCCAGCGAGTCACCGGAAATGTGTCCCTGGCGGATCAGATAATAGGAGCCGCCGGTGGTTCCCAGCACGCGTTGCGAAGGCTTGTCAGCGCTGAACAGCGGGGTGGCGCCGGGGCGCGTGTCGGTGATCAGGAACTTGAACGGATTGTGCGGAAACCCGGCGCTGGAGATCGTCAGCACCACATCCTGGACGATCGTGCCCGGAGCGAGGTCGAGCGCCGCCTCGACATCGAACAACATCGATGCCGCGTGAAACGTGTAGGTATAGGCAAGCCGCCCGAGCCGGAGAGGTTGCGCCCCCCAGTCGAAATCGATTTCGCCGGCGTAACGAAGGCGCAGCACTCCGCCGCCGTTCTCGCTATGGGCCTCGAAGCCGCCCGGTTCGACGGTCGCGTTGCAGCGGCGGCCGCGATACGTGAACTCGACATAGTTGCGGTCGAGGATCAGGTTGTCGGTGTTGCGCTCGTCGTGATACCGCAGGCTGGCGACGACCGCGCCGCGCCGCGGCTCGCAGCGCAGACGCATCAGCGAATGGTGGTAGGTGGTGACACCGGCGTCGGTTCCGACCGGCTCCAGGCGCGGCGCGCTGACCCGCCGGAAAATATACGGGCCGTGACACATCGAGCCGACAAACCGCATGATCTCGGAGGCTTCCTGCGGGAACCGGCGCCACACGTCCGGCCGCGACATGAACTCCAATACCTTCGCGTTGTCGTCGTTCCAGAACCATTTGTCGCTGTCGAGATGTTCGGTTTCGACGATGGCCGAATAGGTCGTGCCGGCGGTTATTTCGATCGGCCGATAAAGGTGCCGCACAAGGAATTCGGCAGCCGGAATGGCATCGGTCGGCAACTGCGGCATCGGGGTGGTGACCGGGCGGGCGGAATTTCCGCCTCATACACGATCCGGCTTGACCCGACAACCGGCGCCCCAATGCCGCCGATGGGCCTGCGAAGGCGCCGAGCATTCGCTTGAATTGGCGAGGCCGGAAGGCTAGACCCTGACGGGGGGCCGGCGGCGCATCGGCGGTCCGTCGCCGGATCGGCGGATGCGGGCAGTGC
>DATEKP010000398.1:0-6814 GCA_035277405.1 Allostellaceae bacterium
TTCGGCTCGGCCGCAGCGAGCGTCACTGCGCCGCCCCGGCCAACTCGCCGGCGCCGCGGCGCCACAGCTCGCGCGCGGCGGCTTCGACACGCTCGACGGACAGCGAATCCATCAGCGTGTCGGTCGTGCGGTGATCGAAACTCGGGCCGAGCAGCACGTCGCGCGGCACCGCGGTCTGCACGACCGCGGCATGGCGGCCCCAAGGCGCATACTGCTCGGCGGGGCTCGGGCCGAACAAGCCCAGGGTCGGCACGCCCGCGGCGGCGGCGATGTGCATCAGCCCGGTGTCGTTGCCGACGAACATCGCGCAGCGCCGCAACACCGCCGCGGCGGTCAACAGGTCGGTGCGGCCGACCAGATCGACGACGCGCGCCAGCGGCAGCGCCGCCAACAGCGGCACCGCCTGCGCCCGCTCATGCGCCGCCGCCAGCACCGCGACGCGCGCACCCGGCAGGATCCCATCACCGGCGACGAGACGTTGCGCCAATGCCGCAAACCGTTCGGACCGCCACTGCTTGCCGCGCCAGTTCGCCGCCGGTCCGATCGCGACGACCGGCGCGCCGGCCGCCAGCAGCGACGCCGCGGCGCAATCGTGCGCCGGCGTTGTCCACAGTTTCGGAGCGGGCGGCGGGTCGAGAGAGAACAGCCGCGTCAACTGCCTTACGCGATGTTCGCCCGCGTCACCCTTCGCCATCACGCGGCGCTCGCCGGCGCGCAACAGCCAGGCGAGCGCCGAGCCGCGCAGATCGACGACGAGGTCCCAGCGGCGCTGCGCCGCATGGGCGAGAAGCGGCAGCCAATGCGTCTGCCAGCGCCGCTTTTCGAGAATCAGCAGGCGTTCGAGGCCGGGCACCGCGGCGAACAACGGCGCCGCCGCCGGCCCGGCCGCTATCGTCAGCCGCGCGCCCGGATAGCGCCCGATCAAATGCGACAACAGGCCGGTCGACAGCACGGCATCGCCGATGCGGGTGGCGGTCACGAACAGGATGCGCATGTCCCCGGCCTCGCCGCCTTTTAGCCCCGGGCGCTCGCCTTGCCAAGCAGGCCGCCCGCCGCTACCTGTAGCGGCATGGCGCAGCCGCAATTCGTCGCCCTCGCAGAGCGCGGCATCCTGGCGATTTCCGGTCCCGACCGCCGCAGCTTTCTGCAGGGCCTGGTGTCGAACGACGTCGAGAAGCTGGCGGCCGGGCGCGCGGTTTACGCCGCGCTGCTGACCGCGCAGGGCCGCTACCTGCACGATTTCATCATGGTCGAGGCGGACGAAACGATCTGGCTCGACGCCGAACGGGCGCGCCTCGCCGATTTGAAGCGGCGCCTGTCGATCTACCGGCTGCGCGCCAAGGTCGACATCGCCGAGCGTCCGGAACTGGCGGTTGCCGCCGTTTTCGGCGACAGCGCACCGGCCGCGCTCGACCTCGCCGATGGGGCCGGGACGGCGCGGCGGCTGGACGGCGGCGTCGCGCTGACCGACCCCCGTCTCGCAGCGCTCGGCGCCCGGTTGATCGCGGACCGCGGGCGTCTCGCCCGCATCACGGCGCAATTCGCCGCAGCCGATTTTATCGCCTGGGACCGACATCGTCTGGCGCTCGGCATTCCCGACGGCAGCCGCGACCTGGTGCCGGAAAAGTCGCTGCTGCTCGAGGCGGGGTTTGACGAGCTGAACGGCGTCGATTGGCAAAAGGGCTGCTACATCGGCCAGGAATTGACCGCCCGCACCAAATACCGCGGCCTCGTCAAGCGCCACCTCTTCCCGGTGCGCATCGACGGCCCGGCTCCGGCGCCGGGCACGCTCCTGACCCTCGACGGCAAAGAGGCCGGCGAGATGCGCTCGTCCTGCGGTAATCACGGCCTCGCGCTCTTGCGCCTCGACGCGGTGGCCGAGGGCGGCACCCTCTCGGCCGATGCCACCAGCTTGACACCGGTCCGCCCGGACTGGATGCGGGTCGAGCCTGATCACCCCTCTCCCGCATTGCGGGAGAGGGAGGGGCCCGCGCCGTCAGGTGCGGGAGGGTGAGGGCAGGTCTGGCGGGAAAGGGCCCTCACCCGGCCGTCGCTGCGCGACGGCCACCCTCTCCCGCAGTGCGGGAGAGGGGCGTTTCAGCCAGTCCGCGCGGCGTCCGCCAGCTCCGCTTGCGCGGCGGCGAGGCGGGCGATCGGCACGCGGTAGGGTGAGCACGAGACGTAATCGAGGCCGAGTTCGCGGCAGAAATGAATGGAGGCCGGGTCGCCGCCGTGCTCGCCGCAGATGCCGAGCTTCAGGTCGGGCCGGGCCGCGCGGCCGCGCTCGGTGGCGAGCCTTACCATCTCGCCGACCCCTTCCCGGTCCAATGTCACGAACGGGTCGTGCGCGAAAATGCCGGCTTTCTGGTAGGCGCCGATAAAACTCGCCGCGTCGTCGCGCGAGATGCCGAACACGGTCTGCGTCAGGTCGTTGGTGCCGAAGCTGAAGAACTCGGCGCTCGCGGCGATGTCGCCGGCCATCAGCGCGGCGCGCGGCAATTCGATCATCGTGCCGACCATGTACGGCACCGTGACGCCGCCGCGCGCGAAGACCTCGCCGGCCACGCGGTCGATCAGCTCCTTCAGCACATCAAACTCGCGCCGCGTCATGATCAAGGGCAGCATGATCTCGGGCGCGACCGCCGCGCCGGTCTCGCGTGTCGCCGCGACCGCCGCCTCGAAGATCGCCACCGCCTGCGTCTCGTAAATCTCGGGATAGGTGATGCCGAGCCGCGCCCCGCGATGGCCCAGCATCGGGTTGGTCTCGTAAAGCGCATGGGTGCGGTGGCGCACTTCGGCGATGCTTCTGCCGGTCAGCCGCGCCGTCTCGTCGAACTCGGCGTCGGTCTTCGGCAGGAACTCGTGCAGGGGCGGGTCCAACAGCCGGATCGTCACCGGCAGGCCCTGCATGATGCGGCAGAGTTCGGTGAAATCGGCGCGCTGCATCGGCAAGAGCTTGGCGAGCGCGGCGCGGCGGCCTCGCTCGTCCTCGGCCATGATCATCTGCCGCATCGCGCCGATGCGATCCGCCTCGAAAAACATGTGCTCGGTGCGCGACAGGCCGATCCCCTCGGCGCCGAAATCGCGTGCCGCGCGCGCGTCGGTCGCGGTCTCGGCATTGGCGCGCACCTTCAACGTGCGCAATTCGTCGGCCCAGCCCATCAGGGTCGCGAAATCGCCCGAGAGCTGCGGCTGGATTGTCGGCACCTCGCCGAGCATGACCTCGCCGGTCGAGCCGTTCAGCGTGATCAGGTCGCCGGCATGCACGAGATGGTTGCGCACCGCCAGGATGCCGGCGGCGTAATCGACGCGCAGATCGCCGGCACCGGCGACGCAGGGCCGCCCCATGCCGCGCGCGACGACGGCCGCGTGGCTGGTCATGCCGCCGCGCGTCGTCAGGATGCCGCGGGCGGCGTGCATGCCGTGGATATCCTCGGGGCTGGTCTCGACGCGCACCAGGATCACCGCCTCGCCGCGGCTCGCCGCCGCCTCCGCCTCGTCGGCGGAGAACACGACCTTGCCCGAGGCGGCGCCGGGCGAGGCCGGCAGGCCGCGCGCCAGCACCGTTGCCTTGGCCGAGGGATCGAGCATCGGGTGCAGCAACTGGTCGAGCGAATCCGGCTCGATGCGGCGGATCGCCTCGTCGCGGCCGATGCGCCCCTCGTTGACCAGCGACACCGCGATCTTCAACGCCGCCTGCGCCGTGCGCTTGCCGGTGCGGGTCTGCAGCATCCACAACTTGCCGCGCTCGACCGTGAACTCAATGTCCTGCATGTCGCGGTAGCGGTCTTCGAGAATGCCCCGCACGCGCTGGAGATCGGCGAAGACGGCCGGCATCACCTCTTCCATCGCCGGCAGGGTGGAGTTGTTGGCCGCTTTGCCGGCAATCGTCAGGTGCTGCGGCGTGCGGATGCCGGCGACGACATCCTCGCCCTGCGCGTTGACGAGGTATTCGCCGTAGAACTCGTCGGCACCGGTCGAGGGGTTGCGGGTGAAGGCGACGCCGGTCGCGCAATCCTCGCCCATGTTGCCGAATACCATCGCCTGCACGTTGACGGCCGTGCCCCATTCGGCCGGGATGCCGTGCAGCCGCCGGTAGGTGATCGCGCGCTGGTTCATCCACGAGCCGAATACCGCGGCGATCGCGCCCCATAGCTGTTCTTGCGGGTCCTGCGGGAACGGCTTGCCGGTCTCGCTCTCGACCACTTCCTTGAAGCCGGCGACAATCGTCTTCCAATCCTCGGCGCCCAGTTCGGTGTCGAGCACGGCGCCGCTGTCGATCTTGTGGTTCTCGATCAGCGCCTCGAAATGGTGATGCTCGATGCCGAGCACGACCTGCCCATACATCTGCACAAACCGGCGGTAGCTGTCATAGGCAAAGCGCTCGTCGCCGCTTTGCCGGGCTAGGCCCTCCACCGTCGCGTCGTTGAGGCCGAGATTGAGGACGGTGTCCATCATGCCGGGCATCGAGGCGCGCGCACCCGAGCGCACCGAGACGAGCAATGGCTTCTGCGCATCGCCGAATCGGGCGCCGAGCATCGCCTCGACGGCGGCCAGCGCGTCGGCGACCTCGGCTTCGAGTGCCGGTGGGTAGCTGCGGCCGTGGGCATAGAAATGCGTGCACACCTCGGTGGTGAGCGTGAAGCCCGGCGGCACCGGCAGACCGAGCTGGCTCATCTCGGCCAGCCCGGCGCCCTTGCCGCCGAGCAGGTTGCGCATCTCGCCGTTCCCGGCGGTCGGCGCCGCGTTATCGCGACCAGCCGCGCCAAGGCCGAAGCGGTGGACCCATTTCGCCCCGCTCATGCGCACCTCACCCCTCGATCTGCGAGAAATCCGCCACCTGGTTCATAACCGCCCGGATGCGCGAGAGCAGCCGCAGCCGGTTCTCGCGCAAGCGGGGATCGTCGGCATTAACGGTCACCTTGTCGAAAAATTCATCAACCGGCCGGCGCAGCGTCGCCAATGCCGCCATCGCCGCATCAAACTCTTCGCGCTGCAATGCATCACCCGTATCCACCGCAACCTCGGTCAGTAGCTGGGCGAGGGCAATTTCTTCCGGCTGCCGCATCACCCCAAGCTCGGGATCGGCCATCGTCCAGCCGCCCTTGCCGGCCTCGATGCGGACGATCTTCGAGGCGCGACGATAGGCGACGAGCAAATCGGCGCCATCTTCCGACGCAAGGAACTTGCCGAGAGCGGATACTCGTGCGAGCAACCGCACAAGGTCGTGCTCGTTGAGCCGGAACACCGCTGCGACCAGATCATGCCGCGCGCCCTGGTCGCGCAAATGCACTCTCAACCGGTCGGCGACAAACGCGACAAGATCGTCGATCGGAACCGGCTGTTCGGGAGGGCGCGGAGCCTCACCGGAGAGCACGTCTTCAATGCGCTGCATCTGCAGGCACAGTTCCGCCTCGGAGAACACCTCGCGCAGGTCCAGCCGCAACCCGTTTTCGAGCACCAGTCGAATCACGCCGAGCGCAGCGCGGCGCAATGCGAAAGGGTCGCGCGAGCCGGTTGGCGCTTCGCCGATCGAGAAAAAGGCTGCGAGTGCGTCGAGCTTATCGGCGAGGGAGACGGCGATGCCGATGGGCGCCGTTGGGCAGGTGTCGTTCGGGCCCTGCGGCTTGTAGTGGTCGGCGATCGCGTCAGCGGCGCGCGGGTCTTCGCCGTCGTTGAGCGCGTAATAGCGGCCCATGACGCCCTGCAACTCAGGAAACTCGCCGACCATGCCGGTCGACAGATCGGCCTTGGCCAAATGCGCTGCCCGCTGCGCGAGTCGCGATAGCTCAGCGCCGTCATTCCCGCTTTCGGGGGTGACGGGTGGATAAAGCTGCTCGGCCAACCATCCCGCCAGCTTTTTGAGCCGCTCGGCCTTGTCGTACATCGTGCCGAGCTTGTCGTAGTAGACGCGCTGCTTCAGCGCCTCCACACGGTCCTCCAACCGCATTTTGCGGTCCTGGTCCCAGAAGAAGCGGGCATCTGCGAGGCGGGCGCGCAGCACGCGCTCGTTGCCGGCGACGATCGCCGCGCCGCCATCGGCGGTCCGGTTGTTGGCAACGAACAGGAAGCGCGGCGCCGTCGTCCCCCCGGCGTTCGCCGGGGCAGGCTCGGCGTTGAGGCACGAGAAATATTTCTGGTGCGTGCGCATCGCGGTCGCCAGCACTTCCGGCGGCAGTTCCATGCTCGCCTCGTCGATGCGCCCCATAAGCACGACCGGGAACTCCACCAGCCCGGTCACCTCATCGAGCAACGCCGGATCAGGCTTGACCTTGAGCCCCTCCGCCGCGGCGAGGCGGTCGAGCTCGGCTTCGATAATCCGGCGCCGCTCATTGTGGTCGAGAACGACCTGCGCGGCTTTGACTTTGGCGAGGTAATCCGCCGCGTTCTCGATCGCGATCTCGCCCTGCGACAGGAAGCGATGGCCGCGCGTCGTGCGGCCGACCGGCACATGATCGAGCGGCAACGGCAGGACCGCGCCGTCATAAAGGCAGATCGCCGAGACCAGCGGGCGCACCCAGCGCAACCCGGAGGCCGGGTAGCGCATCGATTTCGGCCATGGCAATTCGCCGATCGCCGCCCGCAGCAACTCCGGCAACACCTCGGCGGCGGCGCGGCCGGGTCGCTCGACGATCGCGAAATAGAACTCGCCGCGGCCGGTGTCGCGCAATTCGCATTGCTCGATCGAAGAGAGGCCGGCGGCGCGCAGAAATCCGTCGAGCGCGGCTTGCGGCGCGCCGACACGCGGGCCGCGCCGCTCCTCGCGGCGGTCGGGCTGGCGCGCCGGGATGTCGTCGGCGATGACGGCGAGGCG
>DATEKP010000399.1:0-5351 GCA_035277405.1 Allostellaceae bacterium
CGCCAGGCTCGCGTCGATTTGCTCCTGATCGAGACCGGAGTTGGGCATCAGCGCGCGGTATTTGGCCTCGATCTCGGGCCAGGCGAGGCCGAGCATCGCCGCCCCTTTCGGAACATGGACCGTGCTCGTAAAGCTGCGGCCGTCCTTGATGCGGATCGTCACCCGCGCCCCCTGCCGCCAGCGAGAGCCATCCTCGGCGGGAGGCGGCCCGACCGCGATCTTGTCGATCAGCCGGTGTATCACCGGATCGGCGATCTTGTCCGGGCCGGCATGGGCCCACCCGAAGCCGCGGTCGGCGGCGCCGGCGGCGGTGAAATAGGCCGGGCTGTGCGCCATGTCGATCAGGTCGCGCGGGTGCAGCGGCCCGGTCAGCGCCACCATGCCGGGGCGCGAGATCGTGATGCTGTCGACCGCGTCGGGCGCGACGTCGCCCTCGCGCGCCGCGTTGGCGGCGGCTTCGGCCAGCGCGTGATACGGATGGCCGCCCGGCACCAGCTTGACCGCCATATCGGTCACGATGTCCCACGCCGCGCCGAGGTCGCGGGTGGCGCGCGACGCCGCCTCGGCGCCATCGACGCCGCCAAGCGTCTCGAACAACCCGAGCTTCATTTCGAAGATGCGCTCCTCGGCCTTGTAGCCGCGCTGCGCCGCGCGCACCGCCTGGATGCCGCTCATCGTCGCCATGCCGGCGTGGTATTCGCGCGCGACGCTGGTGTCGGCCGCCTTCGCCAGCCCGCTCGACGAGGTCGCGGTCAGTGCGATCGCGTGCGTCGTCTGCTCGGCGTCGAGGCGCAAGAGGCGCGCCGCCGCAACCGTCGCGGCGAAGATCGCCGCATTGGAACCGTGAAAGCCGCGCTCGCGGAAACCCGGCATCGCGTCGATGATGCGGCCGGCGGCCTCGTAGCCGACGACGATCGCCGCCAGGACGTCCGCGCCGCTGCCGCCGTGGTGCTCGGCGGCGGCCAGCGCGGTTGCGACGAGGGGCGTGCCGCAATGGACGATCGTGCGCAAATCGCTGTCGTCGGAGGCGGCGGCGTCGCTCATCACCGCGTTGACCTGCGCGGCGGCGACTACCGGCAATTTCAGGCCGCCATCGTCGAACCATACCGAGGCGCGCGCGCTGCCGCCGAGGCTCTTCGCCATGTCCTTGACGATCTTAGCGGACTCCAGACCGATACCCATCGCCGCGCTGGCCAGGGTCGAGGCGATCAGCATCGCCGCGTGGTCCATCGCCTGCCGCGGCAGGTCGCCGGCCCGGATGCTGCTGAAGAAGCCGCCCAACTCGCGCGCCACGGTCATGCCTTCCTCCGCTCATCCTGTCGTTGAGTTCGCCGCGTCATCCTGCCAAGCTTCGCGCGGGCGCCGCGTCCGCGAGCCTCGCATACCCAGCCGGAGGAAACGAGCATGGCCATGCAAATCGGGCACGTCCACATCAAGACCAATGACGATCCGAAGAAGGTCGCGCAATTCTACATCGACAATTTCGGCGCGACCGTGAAGCAGGAGATCCCGGGGCGCGGCTGCCAGCTCGATCTGGCCGGGCTGCAGCTCAACATCACGACGATCATCGCCGCGCAACAGCACGCACAGCATACCGGCATCGAGCACATCGCGGTGCAGACCGACGACTATGCCGGCGCGATCGCCAAGCTGAAGGGCAACGGCGCCAAGATATTGGAAGAGCTGTTCAACAACGGCCGCCACGTCTGCTGGGTCGAAGGCCCCGACGGCGCCCAGATGGAGCTGATCGAGAAGGTTTGAGGCAGGGGAGCGCTTGCCCCTCACCTTGACCCTCTCCCCGCAAGCGGGAAGAGGGAATTCGGTTGCGCCGCCGCTGCTCTCCCTCTCCCCGCGAGCGGGGAGAGGGCCGGGGTGAGGGGCCTTTGCCGCAGAAGGATCGACGTATGGCTCCGAAGGACAAGATCGCGTTCGGCATGTCGTTGCCGCACCGCTCGCCGGAGGCGATCGACATGGCGGCGGTGCGGCAGGTCGCGACGCGCGCCGAGGCGCTCGGCTTCCGCGATTTGTGGGTGACCGAAAACACGCTCGATCACGTCCACTGCTTCGACCCGGTCGTCGTGCTGACCTATGCCGCGGCCGTCACATCGAAAATCCGCCTCGGCGCCTCGGTCGTCGTGCTGCAGATCCACAGCCCGCTGATGGTGGCGCACCAATGGGCCTGCCTCGACTATGTCAGCAATGGCCGCGCGATCCTCGGGGTCGGCATCGGCCGCGAGCACCATTACCGCCAGTTCGAGGTGTCGCCCGAGGGGCGGGTCGCGCGCTTCCGCGAGGAACTCGACATCATCAAGGCGCTGTGGACCGAGGACAAGGTCACCTATCACGGCCGCTTCTATAACCTCGAAAACGAGAGCATGGCCCCGAAGCCGGTGCAGAAGCCGCACCCGCCGATCTGGATGGGGGTCGGCCATCCGAACGCGGTGCGCCGCGCCGCCGCTCTGGCCGACGGCTGGATGGGGTCGGGCGGCTCGCGCATCGCCGATTTCGCCGCCTCGGTGCCGATCCTGAAGGAGGCGCTGGCGGCGCGCGGCCGCGACCCGGCGAAGTTCCCGATCTCGAAGCGCCTGTTCATAGCGGTCGACGAGCGGCCTGAGGTCGCGCGCGCCGAGCTGCTGCGCTGGTTCACCGATGTCTACCGCAACCCGCCCGGCACAGATCTGTGCGGCATTCACGGCACACCCGAGCAGGTGCGCGAGCGGCTGGAGGAGGTCGTCGCGATGGGCGCCAACCATCTGCTGTTGAACCCGGTCAGCCGCTACGCCGAGCAGGTCGAGGCGCTGGCCGAAGTGGTGGGGCTGACATGAGCGCGGCCGAGCTCGATCCTTCAAGGCGCAGGAGGTCGCCCGGGAATGGTTAACGCCTGCTGATTCCCTGTAGATGCAGGCGAAACACGACGGGGGAGGCGCGTTGCGGGTCCCGGCTTGATATGGGCGCAATGCGCGCGGTTGGCTGCAAATCCGCTGCATTTTGCAGTCAAACGGGCGGCGGTGATGCTGAGATTCAGAGCACTTTACGTCATTGCGAGGAGCCGGCGGCGACGAAGCAATCCCGTTGGTAACGGGTCTGATGCGACGGGATTGCTTCGCTGCGCTCGCAATGACGGCGCGTAAGTGAAGCCATTTCCGCCTGCGGGTATCCAGGGCCGCGGCATCGTGGCTCGCGCCGGATTCCCGCTTGCGCGGAAATGACGGACCTCAGTTCGGGTAGACGATCGTGCGCAGCATGATGCGGCGCTCGTCGGGGCGGTAGTCGCCGGCGCCGCGGTGCATCGTCGCCCGCTCGTCCCAGATCAGGAGGTCGCCGACCCGCCAGTGGTGGTAATAGCAGAAGCGCTCTTGCGTCGCGTGCTCGGCCAGTTCCTCGATCAGGGCCCAGGCCGGCTCGCGCTCCATGCCGACAAAGCCGTGCGTGTGCATCGGGTTGACGAACAGGATCGGGCGGCCGGTGACCGGGTGTTCGATGACCGCCGGGCGGGCGACTTCGGTGTATTTCTTCTCGGTCCTGCCCTTGTCGTCGCCGTAAAGGCGCTCGCCGACCGGGCCGTCGGTGCGGCCGTGCAGGCCGACGAGGCCGGCGAGCCTGTCCTTCATCGCCGGGTCGAGCGCATCGTAGGCCGCGCGCATGTCGGCGAACATCGTGCCGCCGCGCTCGGACGGGATCTCCAGCGCGTGCAGCATCGCCAGCAGCGGCAGTTCCTCCTCGTAGGTCGAATCGGTGTGCCAGTCGGTGGCACGCTTGACGCCGTACCAGTCGATTTGCCCGCCCTCATCGACATTGGTCAGCCACGAGACTTCCTCGTGGTCGGGATGGCGGTACTTGACCAGCGCGTGCTTGCGCGGCGCGCCGAAACGGCGGCCGAACGCGGCGATGTCGGCGGCGCCGAGATGCTGATCGCGGAACACCAGCACCGGGTGCTCGGCGAAGGCCTGCCTGATCCAGGCGAAGCCGTCGTCGTCGAGCCGCGCCAGATCGATTCCCACCGCCTCGGTGCCAAGCGCCTCGCCGAGCGGGCGCAATTGCGGCGTGTTCGGCATCGCCGGTCCTCCTGTGATCGCCAGTTGCGGCACTATGCCGCCGACTGGCCTGCCATCGCAATCGTCGCGCCCACTCCCTTTAGCGCGTGCCGAGCGCGCCCGCCGCCCGCATCTGCGCAATCGCCGCATCCGAGTAGCCGAGTTCGCCCAAGAGCTCGTCGGTGTGCTCGCCCAGCGCTGGGGCGGGGCGGCGGATGCTGGCCGGCGTGCCGGAGAAGCGCGCGGCGTTGCGCGCCTGGCGCAGCCGCCCGGCCTGCGGGTGGTCGTATTCTTCGAGCAGTTGGAGCGCCGCGATATGCGGGTGGCGGATCATCTCGCTGCGTGTCAGCACCGGTCCGCACGGGACATCAGCCTTTTTCAGCCGGTCGAGCCATTCGGCCGAACTCCGCCCGATCAGCGCGTCCTGCGTCATCTGCAGCCGCGCGTCGATGTTCTGCTGGCGCAGCGCCGAGGTCTTGAACCGCTCGTCCTCCAGCCACTCCGGCTTTTCCACAGCCTCGGTCAGGCCGCGCCACTGCCGGTCGGTCACGACGGCGGCGGTGATGTAGCCGTCGGCGGTCTCGTAGATCAGATCGTGGAAACTCGCCGCCTCCTGCCGCACCGGCTCGTCGCCGACAAAGCTCTGCTGCGTCAGGTCGCTCGGCCACAGGAATGCGACGACCGCCTCCAGCATCGACAGGCGCACGTGCTGGCCCTCGCCGGTGCGCGCACGCGCCAACAGCGCCGCGGTGATCGCCTGCGAGGCGGTGATCGCGGTCAGCTTGTCGGGGAGGATCGTGCGGACCAGCCGCGGTCGCGCCTCGTCAGAGCCGGCCTGCACCGTGGCCAAGCCGGAAAAGCCCTGGATCACCGGGTCGTAGGCCGGCGCCTGCGCATAGGGGCCCTTCTCGCCGAAGCCGCTGGTCGAGACGTAGACGATGTCGGCCTTGACGGCGCGGATCGCGTCCTCGCCGACCCCGAGCCGCTCGGCGACGCCCGGCCGATAGTTCTGCGTGAACACGTCGGCAGTCGCGGCGAGCCGCTTCAATGCTTGGAGCGCCGCCGGCTCCTTCAGGTTGAGCACGATCGAGCGCTTGTTGCGGTTGTTGTTGACGAAGGACGCGGTGAACCCGCCGCGCCGGTTCGCGCCGTGCCTTGTCGAGTCGCCGTCCGGCGCCTCGACCTTGATCACGTCGGCGCCCTGGTCGCCGAGGATCATCGTGCCGAGCGGCCCCGCGACATTCGAGGTCAGATCGACGATGCGGTAGCCGTGCAATGGACCGGGCATGGCTTGATCCTGTCTAATGAAAGCGCGGC
>DATEKP010000400.1:0-5618 GCA_035277405.1 Allostellaceae bacterium
CGACGAACTGCACCGACAGCGGCAGCCCGCCGCGCGAGAGACCCGCCATCATCGCCAGAGCCGGGTGGCCGGTGACGTTGAACGGCGTGCGCGCCTGCCGCGGATAGGTCCGCTCGGTCTCCGCCTCGTCCTCTATCCGGCTCGGCGGGTCCATCGCGCTGGCGCACAGCAGCACATCGAATCCGCGCAATGCCGCCTCGACCGCCGCGATCATTTCGAGCCGCCGCCGCGAGGCCTGCACATAATCGCCGGCGCCGAGGAATGCCCCCGGCAGCAGCCGGCGGCGCGCCAAGCGCCCATAATCGCCCGGCCGCTCGCGCAGCCACGGCGCGTGGATCGCCCAAGCCTCGCTCTGCAGGATGACGCGATTGACCGCGGCGAATTCGCCGAGCGCCGGCAGCCTCGCATCGCGAATTTCGGCGCCCTCGCGCTGCAGGGCACGCGCGACCTCTTCCAGCGCGGCTGCCACCTCGGGAGCCGCCGGCAGGTCGGTCTCATGGAAATGCCGGATGAACCCGACGCGCAGCCCACGCACGCCGCGCCCCAGCGCGTCGGCATAGTGCCCGGCCGGCGCGGCGGCGCTGCCGGGGTCGAGCGGATCGTGGCCGGCGATGACCGACAGCATCAGCGCGTTGTCGGCGACCGTGCGGGTCAGCGGCCCGACATGGTCGAGCGTGAACGATAGCGGGAAAACGCCGCGGCGCGAGACGAGGCCATAGCTCGGCTTCAGCCCGACGATGCCGCAGGCGCTGGCGGGGTTGCGCACGCTGCCGCCGGTGTCGCTGCCGAGCGCCATCGGGAACAACCCGGCGGCGACGCCGGCGCCCGATCCCGACGAGGAACCGCCGGGATGATGGTCGGGGTTCCACGGATTGCGCGCCGGGGGAAAGGGCAGATCAAAAGACGGCCCGCCGATGGCGAATTCGTGCGTTGCGAGCTTGCCGAGCACGATCGCGCCGGCGCCGCGCAGCCGCGATACACAGACCGCATCGGCCGCAGCGATGTTGTCGAGCAGGATTTTCGAATGGCAGGTCGTCGGCAGCCCGGCGACGTCGATGATGTCCTTGATGCCGACCGGCACACCGTGCAATGGCCCGCGGCGGCGGCCGGCCGCGATCTCGGCTTCGGCGGCCTTGGCCGCGTCCATCGCCGCCCCGCCATCGAGGCGAATAAACGCATTGAGCTTCGGGTCGAGCCGGCCGATCCGCTCCAGCAGCTCGCTCATCAGCTCGACCGGCGACAGCTTGCGCGCGGCGATCGCTTGCGCCGCCTCGCCGGCGGTGAGCCAATGGAGATCGCTCACAGCCCGGCCCCGGCGCGCATCGGCGGCCACGGCTCGGCCTTGGGATCTCTCGGCGCCTTGATGCGCGCCGATGCGCTCTCTGCCTGCTCGGCGGCAGCGGCTACATCTTCCGGAAATTCCGCCAGCGCCTTGCCCAGCCCGGCGCGCCGCGCCAGCAATTCGACTGTCGCCTTGTCCATCGGCTCACCTCCGCAACCTGTATACCGATGTTACTCATCCGGACGAAGCGCCGGCGAGCCGGATCGATCGAAGCGATCTAACAGGCTGCGGAAAAACGCCATCGTCATTCCGGGACGGCCCGCAAGGGTCGGGCCCGGAACCCATGAACACAGGCCAAGCCATTGTTGCCACTGACAGTGTTCATGGGTTCCGGGTTCCCTCGCGGTGCTCGGGCCCCGGAATGACCAAGTTTCAGATTTTTTCCGCATCCTGCTAAAGCCGTTGCTTCTGGCCGCTTTCCGAGGCCCGGACGATCGCGTCGAGCAGGCGATGGCGGGTCAGCGCGGCGGCAAAACCAGGCGTCGCCGGCTTGCCGTCGCGAATGCTTTCGGCGAGGCGTGCGTAGAGCTGCGCGACGTTGTAGCGGGAATCCGCTTGTGTCCCGTCCGGTACCCAGCGGTACCGCGCCGGGATCGGCAACTCCATCAGCTCCCTGGCGCCGCCTTGCGCGCCATGCACCGTCAGCTCCTGGCGCTGCATCGAGTCGCGCGTCGTCGCGGCCAGCACCAGATCGCCGCTCTCGCCATGGATCTCGAACAGGAATGCCGTGCCGCGTGTCATGCCGCCGCGGATCTGGAACGAGACGACCGCGCCGTCGCCAACGATGCCGTTGACGACGAGCTGGTCGGGCACGTTCTTCGCGACGATTTCGCCGGTCGACTCCAGCGCGATTTTATCGCGCTGGCTCGCGGCGAAGGCGGTCAGTACACGGAACTCGCCGAGGCAATAGCACAACGCATCGATCTGATGGCCGCCGGTGATCGTCATCAGGTTGGCGCCGTTGGCGCGCTCCGCCTGGTAGGCGCGATCGATCGCGGCGCCCCAGTTGGGCGCGCAGCCGATCATCGTCGCGGTCAGCACGCGGCCGACATAGCCGTCTGCGATCAGGTCCCGGGCGTAATTGATGGCCGGCGACATCTGGCCTTGCAGGCCGACTGCATGGCAAATGTCCCGCGCCTCGGCCGCCTCGAGCATGCGCGCCGCTTCGGCACTGTCGCGGCCGAGCGGCCACTCGCAATAGACGTGCTTGCCGGCCGCGATCGCCGCCATCACCGGCCGGTAATGGTCCGGTACCTTGACGCTGACGGTCACGAGATCGATGCCGGGGTGGCGCGCGAGCTGCTCCGGGTCGGAAAACGCCAGCGGAGCGCCATAATGCCGGGCGGCCGCCTCTGCCGTCTGTTGCCGCGCTGTGCAGACGGCGGCGATTTCGTACTGAGGCAGCGCGCGCAGCGCTGGAATGTGGGCAATCGAGGCAAAGCCGCGGCTGGCGCTCGCCCCGACAATGCCGACCCGAATCTTGCCCTGTGTCGCCGCCATCGCTGCCTCCCTAAGCCAAAAAAGCCGCTACTCGGTCATGTGCCGCGCACTCAATCATCGGCGGCCGTCGCGGCCGGCGCAGGCGATATGGCCGTCCGCGGCGTGCGCGCCGTGCGCAGCAGCAGCAGGAGCGGCAGCACGCCGAGGGCGACCAGCATCATCAGCCGGAAATCGTCGATATAGGAGACCATCGCGGCCTGCCGCGTCACCTCGGCGTTGAGGGCGGCGACGCCGTCCGGCGTCGACAGGCTGAACGGCGCGGGAAGAAATGGCGCGTGCGCCATCGGGTTGTCCGGCCGCAGCCGTTCGACCAGACGCGCGTGGACGATCTGCGTGTTTTGGGCGAGCTGCGAGACCAGCACTGAGATGCCGATCGAGCCGCCAAGATTGCGCATCACGCTGCGGATCGCGGTGCCCTGGGTCAGGATGTGCGCGGGCAGGGTCGACAGCGCCATGATGTTGAGCGGCACCTGGGTGCAGCCGAGCCCGAACCCTTGAACAAACCCGGAAACGATCACCGGCGCCATGCCCATCTGCAGCGAAAATCGGGTCATCTGCCACATCGCGAAGGCGGTCAACGTAAAGCCGAACAGAATGATCAGGCGGTTGTCGACGCGGGCGATCAGCGGCGCCACCAGAAACATCGCGGCAAAGCCGCCGACGGCGCGCGGCATCGTCGTCAGCCCCGTCGTCATCGCCGGGTAGTTCATCAAGGTTTCCAGCATCGTCGATAGCAGTGCCAACGTGCCGGTCATGATCAGACCGCCGGCGAACATCAAGATCGTGCCGACCGCGAAGTTGGCGCCGGTCAACAGCTCGCGGTCGAAAAACGAGCGTCCCTCCGCGGTCGCCGTGTGCACCGCGAATAGATAGAACCCGAGGCCGGCAATCGTCGCCTCGATCCAGATCTCGCTCGAATTGAACCAATCCTTCAACTCGCCGCGGTCGAGCATCAGCTGGAGGGCGCCGATCCCGAGGCTGAGAACGAGGAAGCCAAAAAAGTCGAATGGCTCGCGGCGCACGTTGCGGGTGTAGCGGATGAACGCCAGAACGCCGAACGTGCACAACACGCCGACCGGCAGGTTGATGTAAAACACCCAGCGCCAGCTGTAATACTCGGTCAGCCAGCCGCCAAGCGCCGGCCCCATGATCGGGCCGACGATCGTTCCGCTCCCGAACACCGCCATCGCATAGCCATGCCGCTCCGGCGGGTTGATCTGCAGCAGCACGGCTTGGCTCAGCGGAACCAGCCCGGCGCCGGCGATCCCTTGCAGGGCGCGAAACAGCACGAGTTCGCCAAGGCTGGTCGCGGCGCCGCACAAGGCCGAAGCGATCGTGAAGCCGACGATCGAGCCGAGGAAGATGTATTTGATGCCAAACCGCCCGGCGAGCCAGCCGGTCAAGGGCATCATGATCGCGGCGCAGACGATGTAGGAGGTCAGCGTCCAGGCGATCTGGTCGAGCGAGGCGGAGAGCGATCCCTGGATATGCGGCAGCGCGACATTGAGGATCGTGTTGTCGACGCCCTGCATGATGTTCGCCAGCATGATCGAGAGCGTGATCATGCCGCGATTGGGAACCGGGGCCGCAGCCTCACCTCTCACCGCGCGCTCCCCGCGGCGGCGTCGGCTGACGGCGTTTTCCTTCCTCGCCGCTCAGGCGGCTCAAGAGCCATTCGAGGGCTCCTTGCGATCCTCGATTAGCTCGCGAACGAACGGCCTCAAGAAACGCCAATGTCGCAATTCTACCATGCTCAGCCAGGCTCGGGGCGATCCTGACCGGTTCGGCATTGCGGCTGCAGACCTTGTCGCCTCCTGTGTCATAGTCGGGTCGCAGCAAAGCAGCCGGAGCGACCGATGCCTGCACAGCGCGCCTACGGCATGGACCAGGGTTTCTATCCCTGGTCGCCGATCGTCACCCGCCCCGTCCTGCGCTGGCCCGGCAACGCCCGGGTGGCGCTCGCGGTGATCGTCAACCTGGAGCACTGGGACTGGGAGGTGCCGCCCGGCACACCGGTGGCGGTGAGTCCGCTGGGCGGCCCGGAGGGCCTGTGGAGCGGCAACCAGCCGCAATTCCCGGATATCGGCGGCTGGGGCAACCACGAATACGGCAACCGGGTCGGGATTTTCCGGATTCTTGCGTTGCTTGACAAATACGGCATCACACCGACCCTGGCGCTCGACAAGACGGTGGCCGACAACTATCCGACACTGATCGAGGAGGGCCGCAAACGCGGCGCCGAATTCATCGCGCACGGATTGTCGCGCCGGCGCATCATCCATATCGGCATGTCGGAAGACGAGGAGCGGCAGTACATCCGCGCCTCGATCGATGCGGTCGCGCGCGCCACCGGCACGCCCCCGGTCGGCTGGTCCGGCCCCGATTTCCAGGAGACGACGCGCACCCCCGACCTGCTCGCCGCCGAGGGCATCCGCTACGTCTGCGACTGGGGCAACGACGAGCAGCCCTACCGGATGACGCCGAAAACCGGCGAACTCTATTCGCTCGGCGTGCAGCAGTATCTCGACGACAACTACATCCACCTGCACGGCCGGCGGACGATCAACGAGGTGAACCTCCTATGGCGCGAGTGGTTCGACGGCCTCTACGCCGACGGCGCCGCGACCGGCCGAATGATGCTGCTGCACCTCCACCCGTGGATCATCGGCCAGCCCTGGCGCATCCGGCACCTCGACGAAGTGCTCGGCCATATCTGCGCCCGGCAGGGCGTCTGGAAGGCGACCGGCGGCCAGATAATCCATTGGTTCAAGGCACA
>DATEKP010000401.1:0-2137 GCA_035277405.1 Allostellaceae bacterium
ACGATGCCGCGGGTCAGGGCAGCCTCGCCGACGCGCCGCCGCCGCGCGGCGCGCCGCCAGCGCAGGTTTCGCGGCAATCGGCGCAACGTGGCGATTACTAAAGCGAGCAGCACGATAATCGCGAGCAGCGCCGCGACCGCCCCAGCCAACACCGCGACCGAGGTGTCGGCCTGCCGGCCAAGCCAGACGATGCCGACCTGCCCCGGATGATCGGCGAAGAACGCCGCCGCAGCGACCGCCGCAGCGATCAGCGCGAGCCCGAGCACGGCGCGCACCGCGAAAAATCGCCGGCGCATCGTTCAGCCGGGCGGCTCGGCGGCGCCCGGGCTGCCGATCCGGGCCGACAGCGCGGCCTCGATCCGGCGCAACGCCGCCTCCGCCGCAAGGCGCTGCTGGGCCAGCCGCAGCCAAGGCGCAGCAGCCTCGGCCGGCGTTCCTGTCAGCTTGCCGATGGCTTTGATGGCGGCATCGAGATCGCCACCGGCGAGCGCCCGGTCGGCGGCAGCAACCGCGGCGGCCGGCCCGGAATCATCGATCGCCTGCGCGGCGCCGTTATCGATGCGGCGGATTGTGACGAGACGGCCGAGCCGCGCCAATATCGTATCGGTCACGTTCGCTGCGGCCGCCGATGGCTTTGCGGCGATCGCACTGCCGAGGCCGCGCAGCTTGTCCGCGAGCGCTGAGCGGGTCGCGACGCCGCTTTTCGCTGCGTCGGCGAGTGGCGCTGCGGCGCTCTCGATTTCCGGTCGGCCGCGCGCCAGCCGGACCAGCACATCGTATTCCGCCGCGAACGAACGGCCTGCGGAAACCGCCGCGCGGATCTGCAGCAGATCGAGCAGCAGCGCGGTGTCGCCCATATCCGTCGCCGCCCGCGCATGAATGCTCTTGTCGAGCGCATCGAGCCGGGCGACGAGGTCGCCGTCGGCGGCGGCACGGCCGCGCACGGTTTTGTCGAGCGCGGCAACGCGCGCATCGAGATCGGCGGCGGCGCGGCCGAGCTTCGCGACGTCGTCGCGGACGCCGGCAATGGTCTGCGGCGATGCTGCCGGCTTCGCTTCGAGCAACGCGACGCGGCTGTCGAGCTGTTGCAGCGTGCTGTCGAGCGCGGCCTGCCGTTGCGAAAACTGTTGCTGGTCCTGTCGCAATGCGGCCGACAGGCCGGCCACATTGGCGGCGATCTCCTGCTCGGCCCGAGTGCGGTCGCCGCTCCACGGCAGCAGCGGCGCCCATACCGGCGCGGTCGCGATCAGCGCAACGACCAGCAGCAAGGTGCCAAACAGCACGAGCGCGATCTCGCGCCAGCGCGGCGCCGGCCTCTCGGCGATCGGTGCATCTGGAGGCGTCGTCGGCTCGGCCTCGGGCGATGGGGGCGCCGACTCGCTCATCGCCCGCACCGTGCCGCGATCATCGGGTCGAGGGCCGCCAGGATGCCGGCCTGGTCGGGCCGCCGCGCTATGTGCCGCTCGCCGAAGATCAAAGGCGTCAGCGCCGCATCGGCGGCGGCGCTGATTGAGATCGCAGCGACGCGGCGCATCGCCGCCGCGAGCCCGGCCGCCGCGGCAAGCCGGACAAAGATTGCCGCCGTGCGCGGCGAGAAGAACAGCGCAACGTCGATGCAACCGGCGGCCAACGCGGCAGCCGTCGTGCGGCTCAGCGCGGCGGCCGGTCGCGCCTCGTACAAGACCGCGCGCTCGACCGAGAAGCCGGCGGCGCCGAGTTCGCCGGCGAGATTGCCGGCCACCGCATTGCCGGTGCAATGCAAAAGCCGCCCGGCGCGCGGGTCCAGCCGCTCGACGACGAGCCGGGCAAGATCGCCGACGGCGCCACCGGCGCTCTCGACATGGGCAAAGCCTTCGGCATGCGCGCGCGCTGCCGTCGCCTCGCCGACCGCAAACAGCGGCACGGCGCGCTCGGGACAGGCCCGCGCGAACGCCCGGACGCCGTTGGCGCTGGTGCACAACACCGCCCGCACCCCGGCGATGTCCGGCGGCGGCCCGGCGAAGCAGCGGATCTCCAGCATCGGCTCGATGATGGTGTCGATGCCGCGGGCGGCGAGTGCCGTCGCAAGGCCCTCCGCCTCGGCGCGCGGGCGGGTCGCGATTGCTCGCAACGCGTACCGCGGCGGTGCGCCGCTATC
>DATEKP010000402.1:0-5179 GCA_035277405.1 Allostellaceae bacterium
CGGCGCCGAGCCCCCGGCCGTTGTCGCCATGGAAATATTCGTGGAACAGCAGATGGCCGCTGAATTCGGGCGCGGCGAGCCGCGGATCGCCGCCGAAGACCGGTCGCGCCCCTGCTCCATCGGGCAGGAAGAGGCGGCACAGCCGGTCGGCGAGCTCGTCGGCGATCTCCGCAAGGCTCAGCATATGGCTGGACCCGGTCGGGCATTCGACGCGGAAATCGTCGCCGTAATAGCTGTGAAAGCGCTGCAGCGATTCGATGATCAGATAATTGAGCGGCATCCAGATCGGTCCGCGCCAGTTCGAGTTGCCGCCGAACATCCGCGAATCGGAATCACCGGGAACATAACTGACAGCGAAGCGGCGGCCGGCGCAGTCGAACTCGTAGGGCTGCCGCGCGTGGTATTTCGACAACGAGCGGATGCCGAACGGGGCCAGGAATTCATCTTCGTCGAGCATGCGGCGCAGCAGGCATTTCATGCGGTGGCCGCGCAAGAGCGACAGAAGGTGGCGTTCCTCGTCGTTCTCGTCGAGCCAATGCGACACCAGCCGCGCCAGTTCCGGCCGGTGCTCGAACACCCAGCGCAGCCGCTTCGAGAACTCCGGCAACTGCGCCAGCACGCGCCGGTCCAGCACCTCGACGGCGCACAGCGGGATCAGCCCGACGATCGAGCGCACGCGCAACGGCACCGAGCCGCCGCCCGGCTGCTGCAGGACGTCGTAGTAGAATTCGTCCGTCTCGTCCCACAGCCCGAAGCGCGACTCGCCGAGCCGCGTCATGGCCTCGGCGATCAGCAGGAAATGCTCGAAGAATTTGGTCGCGATGTCCTCGTAGACATGATCGTGCGGCGCCAATTCGAGCGCGACGCGCATCAGGTTCAGCGTGTACATCGCCATCCACGCCGTAGCGTCCGCCTGGCTGATATAGCCGCCGGTCGGCAAAGGCTGGCTGCGGTCGAAGATGCGGATGTTGTCGAGGCCGAGAAAGCCGCCCTCGAAGATGTTGCGGCCCTCGGAATCCTTGCGGTTGACCCACCAGGTGAAGTTCAGCATCAGCTTGTGAAAGACGCGCTCGAGAAAGGCGCGGTCGCCGTCGCCACCGCGCGCCTCGCGGTCGATCTCGTAGACGCGCCACGCGGCCCAGGCGTGCACCGGCGGGTTGACATCGCCGAACTCCCATTCGAAGGCCGGCAGCTGCGCGTTCGGATGCATGTACCATTCGCGCGTCAGCAAGATCAGCTGGTCCTTGGCGAAATCGGGGTCGATCTCGGCCAGCACGACGCAATGAAAGGCGAGGTCCCAGGCGGCGTACCACGGGTACTCCCACTTGTCCGGCATCGAGATGACGTCGGAATTGAACAGGTGGTGCCATTCGGCGTTGCGGCCCTCGCGGCGAGCCTCGGGCGGCGGCGGCTGGGTCGCATCGCCGCGCAGCCACTGCCGCACGTCGAAATAATAGTACTGCTTCGACCACAGCATGCCGGCGAAGGCTTGGCGCTGCACGCGCCGCGCCTCGGGGTCGGCGACGCCGTGCTGCACGGCCGCGTAGAACGCGTCGGCCTCGGCGCGCCGCCGCGCCATCACCGCCGCGAAATCGCCGAACCCGCCGCCATCGCCGCCGAGCCTGAGCCGCACCTGCACCGCGCCGCCGGACGGTATCGTAAACCGGTAATGCGCCGCCGCCTTGGTGCCGCAGCGCTCCGGGTTGACCGACGCATGGTCCCCGGCGACGATAAAATCGCCGATCGCATCCTTCGGAAAACCGGTGCGCGGCTGCCCCCACAGGCGCGCGACGTTGCTTTCGTTGTCGCAGAACAGCAATTCGGGCGCGCCGTCGCAGACCAGCCGCAGCGGCGGCAGGTTGGGGTGTTCGACCTCGACCGTGCTTTCCTTGTTGGCCGCCAATCGCGGCTTTGCGGCGCCGGGCTGCCACGACCAGATGTTGCGCGCCCACAGCACCGGGATCAGACGCAGCGGTGCTGCGTCGGGGCCGCGATTATGCGCCGTCACCTGCATCAGGATATCGTCGGTGCCGGCCTTCTCGTATTCGATCTCGATATCGAAATAGCGCCGGTCGTCGAAAATCCCGGTGTCGATCAGTTCGAATTCCGGCTCGTCCGGGCCGCGGCGGCGGTTCTCTTCGGCCAGCGCCTCGTAGGGAAAGGCGGCCTGCGGGTACTTGTACAACATCCGCATGTAGGAATGGGTCGGCGTGCCGTCGAGGTGGTAATAGAGTTCCTTGACGTCCTCGCCGTGATTGCCCTCTTCGTTGGTCAACCCGAACAGCCGCTCCTTCAGGATCGCGTCGTGCTCGTTCCACAATGCGAGGGCGAGGCACAGATAGAGGTGCTCGTCGCCGAACCCGCCGAGCCCGTCCTCGCCCCAGCGATAGGCCCGGCTGCGGGCATGCTCGTGCGGGAAATAAGTCCAGGCGTCACCGTCGGCGCTGTAGTCCTCGCGCACCGTGCCCCACTGCCGGTCGCTGACATAAGGTCCCCAGCGCCGCCACGGCATGCCGCCTCGGGCCTCGGCCAAACGGCGGCCCTCCGCCGTATCCGTGACGGTTGGAGCGGCCCCCGCCGCGCGGCTCCTCTTCATGCCCCCGCCCGCAAAGTCACCCCAACCACGCCCAGCCACTCGCGTTAACGAATGAGTGACGGCACAGCGGATCGTGCGATGGTTGCAGCGGCCGGGTCAAGCGCGCCTGATCGCGCTTGGCGGCTATCCGCTAATCGCCGCCAGGCGCTCCGCCGCCTCCGGTTCCTCCTCGATGGCGAGGGCGTCATTGAATTTGTTGAAGAAGCCGCACAGCGTGATGCGCAGGGTCAGTTCGACGATCTGCGCCTCGCTGAAATGCTGCCTGAGGCGGGCGAACAACGTCTCGGGAATGCGGTTCGGGTGATCCCAGGCGGCGACCGCGTATTCGACAACGAGCTTGTCGGCCGCGTCGAGCTCCGGATGGTCGCGATAGTCGAGCAGGCGGTCGGCGCCGGCGGGCGAGATGCCCTCGATCGCCAGAAACGGCTTGTGGTGGCCGACGCAATAGTGACAGGCGTTGAGCTGCGACACCGCGACGATCGCCAGTTCGAGGGAGCGTTTCGGCAGGCTCTGCGCCGCACGCAGTTCCATCAGCAGCGGCATCAGGTGGCGCAGAGCCGCCGGCACGTGGGCGAACACCGCGACCTGGTTGGCGAACGGTCCGTAGCTCGCGGCGAACTCGCGATAGATCGCGGCGAGATCGGCGGGCAGCTCCGCCGCCGCGATATTGCGCACCCGCGCCATCGACCCCTCCGCTCGCTTATTTGCCCGAGAACAGCTGCTGCGCCTCGGCGTGGGTCAGCGCCGGGTTGAGCCCGTCGAAGCGATGCGTCGCGCGCAGCCGCTCGACCATCTGGCGGACAAAGCCCATCGCCATCAGCGTCATCGCCGTCGCGGTGCTGGCGCGCGCCACGCCGAGCGCCTCCAGCTCGGCGACGCTCGGCGAACCGGCCCGCACGTTGATGTTGATCGGGGCGTCGAGCGCCTTGACGAGCCGCCCCATCGTCGCCGCATCGCGCAGCGCGATCGGGTAGAAGCAATCGGCGCCGGCCGCGAGATAGGCGCGGCCGCGCGCCACCGCCTCCTCGAACCGCGCCTCCTCGTCGCCGATGTTCTTGATCCACAGATCGGTGCGGGCGTTGATGACGATCGGCACCCCGGCCGCGTCCGCCGCCTCGCGCGCCGCCCGGATGCGCAGGGCGGCGTCCTCGATCCCCCGGATCGGCTGCGGCCCGCCGCGCAGCCCGTCTTCGAGGTTCACGCCGACCGCGCCGGCGCCAATGATGTCGCCGATCGAACGCGCGACAGCCTCCGGCGTCTCGCCATAGCCGGCCTCGATGTCGGCGGTGACCGGCGTCGACACGGCGCGGGCGATGCGCGCGGTGGCGGCGACCACCTCCGGCCATGGCGCCGACTCCCCGTCCGGCCAGCCGAGCGCCCAGGCGACGCCGCCGCTCGTCGTCGCGATGGCCGGAAAGCCGGTCTCGACCACAAGCCGCGCGCTGATCGCGTCCCACGCGTTGGGCAGCAACAACAGGCGCGGTCCCCGATGCATCGCACGAAACAGCTCGGCCTTGACGGCCTGCTCGACCCGGCTCATCGCATCCTCCCGCGACCTCGTTCGCCGGCAAACCTCCGGCGCGCGCCGCCCAGCGTCAAGCCTGGACGTAGCGTCGGCAATGCCGCTATCGCTATCCCGGCATGAAGCGGGCGCTGATCACGCGATTGGCCGCCGGGCTGGCGCTGGCCGGCGGACTCGCCGCCGCGCAGCCATGTGCCGCGGCGGAACAGGACACCGCCGCCGCCTTGGCAGCGGCGGAGGCGCGCGACGGCATCGCCAGCCCGAAGCTTCTGCCGGTCATCGAGCGGCTCGCCGCGGAGCGATTGACCGAGGGTGCGCTCGGCGAGGCGGCGGTGTTGCGGCGGCGCGGCTTGACGATCGCGATCGCCGCCTATGGCTGCGATTCGCCGCGCGCTGCCGGCGCGATGGCGGCGCTGGCGATGCTCGATATCGATCGCCGGCATTATCTCGACGCCGAGCCGCTGCTGATCGTCGCGGCGCAGGTGTTCGAGACGGCCGGAGACGGTGCGGCGCTGGCGGAGACCGACGCCGGCCTCGCCCGTATCGCGCTGGCGCGCGGCCGCGTGCGAGGCGCCGAGACCTGGGCCCGCCACGCCGTCGATCTGGCAACGCGGAACCCCGGAAAAAACGGCGACGAAGCATTGCGCGCGCTCGGTGCGGTGCTGACTTCCGACAAGCGCTTCGAGGAGGCCGAGCGGGTGTTGACCGAGGCGCTGGCGCAGGCGCGCGGCAAGCCGGACGAGCCACGTGCCCTGTCGCTGCTCGGCAATCTGGAATTGCGGCGCGACCGGCCGGAACGGGCGTTGCGATGGCTCGAACAGGCCGCGGCGCTCGATCGCGGGCAGCTCGGGCCGACGCACCCGTTCATCGCCGACGACCTCTACGATGTCGGCCTCGCCTACGAGGCGTTGCAGCGCGACGCCGATGCGCGCCGCATGTTCGACGCCGCGATCGCGGTGCTTGAGCGCGGCGCCGGCCGCGACACCTCCCGCGTCGCCTATGCCGAGATCGAGCTGAGCCGGGTCTATCGCCGCGCCGGCGACAAGCAAGCCGCCGACGCC
>DATEKP010000403.1:0-5755 GCA_035277405.1 Allostellaceae bacterium
GTTCTGCCCGCCGGGGCCGCCGGCGCGCACAAACGCCTCCTCGATTTCGTCCTCGCCGATCGCGATGCCGCGCGCGATATGGATCACCGCCTCTCCTCGAATGCCGTTTCCGCGGGCACAACGAAAACGGGGGGCGGGTCAGCGCTGGTTATTGTTGATCACCCGGTCGAGCTGGCGCTGCTCGTTGGGCGGGTAGTTGGCCGGCGGCGAGGCGGCGTCGGGCTTGGCGCCGGCGGGGGCCGGGTTGACCAGCGCGTCGCGCGCCTTCTTCGCCTCGCCGGCCGGGTTGAACGATTTCAGCGCATCCGCTGCCTCGGCGCCCTTCGCCTTCAGCGAATCGGGCAGAAACCCCTTCAGCACGTCGGCGCCCTCGTGCAGGTAGGGGTCGCTCTTGGCGGTGCGGATCCACTGCGGCCGCTCGTTGACCTGCGGCAGGCTCAGATCGAGCAGCAGATAGGCGAGGCAGACGAGAAAGGCGCCGCGCGCCAGCCCGAAAAGGAAACCCAGCGTGCGGTCGATCGGGGTCAACCCGCTGAACTGGACGACGCGCGCCACGAGCCCGGTCAGCACCGTCAGCACGACGAGGCTGGCGACGAACAGCCCGAACCCGGCGATGACCTGCGCCAACAGCCGGTCGTGCACATGCGGCTCGACCTCGGCATAGGCCCAGTTGAAGCCGTAGATCGTGATGACCGCGGCGCCGACCCAGGCGACGATCGACAAGGCCTCGCGCACAAAGCCGCGGGCGAAGGCGAAGATCGCCGACAGCGCGACGACCGCGATGACGCCGATATCGAGCGGGTTCATGGCGCCACCGCCAGCCGCGAGCGCCGCCGCCGTGGCGCCAGCCGCTCGACGAGTTCGGAAAGATGCGCAATCGGCACAGTCGCCAACCCCTCGCCGCGTTTGTTGAGTCCGCCGGCGCGCGGCGGCGCCCAGGCTTCGGCAAAGCCGAGCTTTGCCGCCTCTTTGAGCCGCGCCTCGGCCTGCGCGACCGGCCGCACCCGCCCGGACAATCCGATCTCGCCGAACACGACGGTTTCGGCCGGCACCGGCGTTTCGGTCAGGGCCGAGACCAAGGCCGCAGCGACGGCCAAGTCGGCCGCAGGCTCGACGATCCTGAGACCGCCGGCGATGTTCAAGTAGATGTCGTTGGCGCCGACCGAGAGGCCGCAGCGCGCGTCGAGCACGGCGGTGATCATCGCCAGCCGCGTCGCGTCCCAGCCGACCACGGCACGGCGCGGCGTGCCGAGCGGCGACGGCGCGACCAACGCCTGGATTTCGACCAGGACCGGACGGGTGCCCTCGATGCCGGCGAACACCGCGGCGCCGGCGGTGCGCGCGCTCTCCTCGCCCGGTTCCGTCTCGCCGTCCGGCCGGTCGGCGAGGAACAGCGCCGACGGGTTCGGCACCTCGACGAGGCCCTTGTCGCTCATCTCGAACACGCCGATCTCGTCGGTCGCGCCGTAGCGGTTCTTGACCGCGCGCAGGATGCGGAACTGGTGGCCGCGCTCGCCTTCGAAATAGAGCACGGTATCGACCATGTGTTCGAGGACGCGCGGCCCGGCGATCAGCCCCTCCTTCGTGACGTGACCGACCAGCACGACGACGAGGCCGCGGCGCTTGGCCAGCGCGATCAATTCCTGCGCTGCGCCGCGCACCTGGCTGACCGTGCCGGGGGCGCTGTCGAGCGTGTCGAGATACATCGTCTGGATCGAATCGACGACGACAAGATCGGGGGCGCCCGAACCGTCGAGCGCGTCGATGATGTCGCGCACGCTGGCGGCCGAGGCGAGCCGCACCGGGCTGTCGGCGACCCCGAGGCGCGCCGCGCGCAGCCTGACCTGATCGATCGCCTCCTCGCCGGTGATGTAGGCCGCCGCGGCGCCGCCCTTGGCGAGCGAGGCGGCGGCCTGCAAGAGGATCGTCGATTTGCCGATGCCGGGATCGCCGCCGACCAGGATCGCCGATCCCGGGACGATGCCGCCGCCGCACACCCGGTCGAGTTCGGCGATGCCGGTCTGGAGCCGCGGCGGCCCGGCGCCCTCGCCGCGCAATGCGACAAAATCGAGCGCCGCCGCGCCACGCCGCCCGCCCGCCGTCTGGCCGAGGCCCTTCGGCGGCCCCGCGCGCGGCACCTCCTCGACCAGGCTGTTCCACGCGCCGCACGCCTCGCAGCGCCCGGTCCATCTCGGCGCCACCGCCCCGCATTCCTGGCAGGCGAACCGGGATTGGGTTTTGGCCATAGCTACCCGCAAACCGGAACTTTCCCTCTCCGCCCTTGAGGGGGGAGAGGGAGGGGCCCGCTCGCGTCAGCGAGTGGGAGGGTGAGGTGGGTGCCGGCGATCGCTCTGGAATCCCCCACCTCACCCCGTCCCTCTCCGCCCCCGAGGGCGGAGAGGGAGGATCGTCGGGCGCTCCTCGTCATGCCGCCCTGACCTCCATGCGGATCGGGCCGTCGGCCCGGCCGTGCACGAACTGATCGACGAACGGGTTGTCGCTGCGGTCGATATCGGCGGTCGGACCCTGCCAGACGATGCGGCCCTGGTGCAGCATCGCGATGCGGTCGGCGATCTTGCGGGCGCTCGTCATGTCGTGCGTGATCGATACCGCCGTTGCGCCGAGGCCGCGCACGCATTCGATGATCAGGTCGTTGATGATGTCGGCCATGATCGGGTCGAGACCGGTGGTCGGCTCGTCGAAAAACAGGATTTCCGGCTCGGCGGCAATGGCGCGGGCGAGTGCCACCCGCTTCTGCATGCCGCCGGACAACTCGGCCGGGCTGAGCGCGCCGACCTCCGGACCGAGCCCCACGGCGGCGAGCTTTGCCAGCGCGACCTCGCGCGCCTCCTGCCGCTTCATGCCGCGCCCCTGGGTCAGCCCGAACGCGACATTCTCCCACACCGACAGCGAATCGAACAGGGCGCTGCCCTGGAACAGCATGCCGAACTTCAGCATCAGCCGGGCGCGCGCGGCGCTGCCGAGCCCGGCCGTCTCCTCCCCGTCGATGCGGATCGACCCGGCATCGGGCCGCAGGATGCCGAGAATGCATTTGATCAGCACCGACTTGCCGGTTCCGGAGCCGCCGATCACGACGAGGCTCTCGCCGGCCGCGCAGGAGAGATCGACGCCGCTCAACACCAGCTTGTGTCCAAAGCTTTTTTTCAAACCGCTGACGGCGATCTTCGGGACCGGAGCCTCGCTCATTGCGCGAACAACGCCTGGGTCAACAGATAATCCGACAACAGGATCAGGATCGAGGCCGAGACCACGGCATAGGTCGTCGCCTGGCCGACCCCCTCGGCGCCGCCGCGCGAATGGTAACCCTGATAGCACCCCATCAGCGCCACCAGAAAGCCGAACACCGCCGCCTTGACGACGCTCGAAACCACGTCCGCGCCGGCGAGATACTGCTCGGTCTGGGTCAGGTACGCGACCGGGTTGAAATTGAGCTTGTAGGTGCCGACCAGAAAACCGCCGAACACGCCGATCACGTCGGCGACGAGGACCAAGAGCGGCAGGGTGATCAGGCCCGCCAGCAGGCGCGGCAACACCAGAAACCGCAGCGGATCGGTCGATAGCGTCGTCAGCGCGTCGATCTGCTCGGTGACGCGCATCGTGCCGATCTCGGCCGCCATCGCCGCGCCGACCCGCCCCGCCACCATCAGCCCGGCGATGACCGGCCCCAATTCGCGCGTCACCGACAAGACGACGACCGTCGCGACCGCGCCCTCGGCGTTGAACCGGCTGAACCCGGTATAGGATTGCAGCGCCAGCACCATGCCGGTGAACAACGCGGTCAAGCCCACGACCGGCAGCGAATAATAGCCGATATAAACGATCTGCCGCAGGATCACCCGCGGGTAGTAGGGCGGCGTCAGGCCGGCGGCCAAGGCGCGGGCGGTGAACAGCGCTAGCCGCCCGACGCCGCCGAGAAATGCAATGAAGGCCGCGCCGACCGCCGCAAGGAAATCGATCATCCGGCGGCGCGGTAGGTTCGGTGATAGCGCGCGCCGAGCGCCGTCAGAATTTCGTAACCGATCGTGCCGGCGTCAGCCGCCGCATCGTCGATGCCGTAAGAAGCGCCCAACAATTCGACGAAGGCGCCGGGACGGGCGACCGCAGGATCGACCGCCGAGACATCGAATGTGACGAGATCCATCGAGACCCGGCCCACCAGAGGAACCCGCGTGCCGGCGATATGAGCGCAGCCGCGGTGACCGAGCGAGCGCAGCCAGCCATCGGCATATCCGACCGCGACCGTCGCGAGACGGCCGGGCGCCTGCATGACGTGCGCGGCACCGTAGCCAACCGATTCCCCCCTGTCAATTTGACGGACCTGCACGATTTTCGCTGACAGCCGCACGACTTGGCGCAGCGGATTGGCATGGCCGGGCTGCGGGTTGACGCCGTAGAGCGCGGCGCCCGGGCGCACCAGGTCGAAATGGTAGGGCGCCCCGAGAAAGATGCCCGAAGAGGCGGCGAGGCTTAGCGCGATGCTGGGCAGCCGCTTCGCTGCCGCGGAGAAGCGAGCGCGCTGGCTTGCGTTTTTCGGGTGCTCGGGGCTGTCGGCGCAGGCGAGGTGGCTCATGACCGCGCGCCACCGAATCGCCGGCGGATCGCCGACCAGCCTCGCGAATTCCGCCGCCGTCAGGCCGAGCCGCGACATGCCGGTGTCGAGATGCAGAATGGCCAACGCAGCTGCGTCATTGCCCCTCTCCCGCACCGCGGGAGAGGGTGCCGACGCGCGCAGCACGGCGGCGGGTGAGGGCATCTGCGAGGCACCCCCCTCACCCTCCCAGCCCTGGCGGGCTGGGCCCCTCCCTCTCCCGCGATGCGGGAGAGGGGTTCTGTGCCACTCGGCAATCTGGCCCGGCTCGTTCAGCACGGGGATCAATGCGTGGTGCGCGAACTCGGCTGCAGTGCCGGGGAACGGGCCGTTCAGCACGGCGATCTCGGGCCCGCCGCCAAGCACCCGCCGCAGCGCGATCCCCTCGTCGAGCGTCGCGACAAAGAATATCCGGCACCCTGCGTGCGACAGCGCGCGCGCCACCGGCACGGCGCCGAGGCCGTAGGCATCGGCCTTGACGACGGCGGCGCACTCAGCCGGAGCCGCCTGCGCCGCGAGCAGGCGCCAGTTGGCGACGATCGCGCCGAGATCGATCTCGAGGATCGCGCCGGCGCGCGAGGCGGGATCGCATGCCATGTCATTGCTTTTAGGACCGCGGCCCGCACGCCGGCAAGCGGAGCAAACACCGCGCACTGTGCCGCGTTAGCCAGCGTGACGCGCGGGCATGGGCGCCCAAATTCGCCCAATCATCAACTTGGTGCTGCCGCAAACGTCCTATAGTAAAGAATGCGCCGTTCAGCCGAAGGCGCGGCGGCCGGGGGGAAGCTGTCGGTGAACGGAATATTCGCTAAGATCGCGCGGCTGGCGGCCAGCAAGGCGGCGGCGTTCTGCTATGCCGTGGCGGTCGGTGTCGCCGGCAACCTGATTTTTCATATGGTGCAGACCCACGGCGCCGCCCCGGCGGCCTCGCAGATCCCTGTGCCGGAGGTGCGCGAGGCCGCGCCGCCCGAATCCGCGCGCCATCCCGCCGTGATCCCGGCGAGCCCGGCGCCGGTGCGGGAAACCGCCGCGCCACGAAATTTGCCGCATTCCCATGCTCATGCCGCGGTGCCGCGACCGCCCGCGGCACCGCCGCCGCTGCCCGAGACACCGGCGGTGGCGCTGCCGAATCCCGATTCGTTCCAG
>DATEKP010000404.1:0-5885 GCA_035277405.1 Allostellaceae bacterium
GTCGCCTCGGCCCAGGGCAAGACGCACGGCGCCGATTTCCGCATCACCGAACCCGAGCACGCCTATCTCTCGCCGGCCAAGCTCCTGGCGATGACCGCGATCGACCTCTTGTGGGACGACGCCGGCCCCGCCCGCCAGGTGATCAGCGATTTCCAGCCCGCCTTCAGCAAGCAGAGCTACCTCGAATTCGAACGCGGCTTGTTCAAGAAGGAGCGCTGGAAGGCGGAGGGGTAGCCCGCAGCAACGGAGCGGCGCCGCACCTTCACAACCGGACGCGGAAGTGCTACCTGTTAACCTCTGTTAGGCTGCCTGCGGGTCGCCGCACCGACGATTGATGGAGAACAGCGCCCGTGCAAGTCCTCGTTCGCGACAACAACGTCGATCAAGCCCTGCGGGCCTTGAAGAAAAAGATGCAGCGCGAAGGGGTGTTTCGGGAGATGAAATTGCGGCGCAGCTACGAGAAACCCTCGGAGCGCCGCGCCCGCGAAAAGGCGGAAGCAGTGCGCCGCTACCGCAAGCTCTTGCGCAAGCGCATGGAGCGCGAGGGGTATTAGCCTCCTCGCGATCGTGAATTGGCGCGAGAAATCGTCATCGATTTCGACGTTCCTCCCGACGAATTTTATCGGGTCTGGCAATTCGGGAAAGCCCTGCACCACGCCTTTCGCGAGGATCAGTGGGCCTCGATTTCGATTGCGGCGGTTGACCGGGCGACGAACCAATTGCAGGTTCATGTTGCATCGAAGCGCCGCGTTCGACGCGTAGAGAAGCAGATCAACCTGCTGCTGGAGAAGCATTTCCTGGCCGACCGCGCACGACTGTCGGAGGTCACGACACCCGATTAATCTATGAACATTCGCTGCCCGACGAGTCAGTCGAACAATTCGCTGTGCGACCCGAGCCTGACGAGGCTCAACACGTCATCTGATGGTTTGGCGTAGATCAGCAGCAGGTCGGGCCAGAGGTGGCAATCCCGGTATTGCGACCATGTTCCTGTCAGCGGGTGGTCACGATTTTGCAACGGCAGCGGGTGATCGTTGATCAGCAGATTCAGGACGGGGACGAGCCGCTCGTCCAGGCTGCGGTAGCGAGGAGTGGCTTTGACCCGGCGGTAATCGCGTTTGAAGGCGGCGCTGCGCTCAATCCTCCGCATTCAGGTCGGCCATCAGCGCTCGGACGCTGTCGAAACCCGCGCCGGCGCCGCGCTCGACCTCTTCCATCGCCGCGCGCGTCTCCGCGTTGGGGACTTCAATCTCGAACGGCAATCTCTCGTCGGCAGCGACACGAGCCAGCAGCATGCGGATCGCGTCGGATACCGACAGGCCCTTGCCGGCGAGAACCTTCGCGGCCTTCTCCTTGACCCGCTCATCGATGCGGGCGCGCACAATCGCAACCGATGTCAACGCGCAACTCCCTTCGCCTGATGAGCAGAATTTGGCGATGCCGGCGAGTGCTGTCCACTGGGTATCGCCAAGCCGCTACTCCAGCGCCTTGACGATCTCCTCGCACATCTTTTTGGCGTCGCCGAACAACATCATCGTGTTGTCGCGGAAGAACAATTCGTTCTCGACGCCGGCGTAGCCCGAGGCCAGCGAGCGCTTGACGAACAGCACGGTCTTGGCGCGCTCGACCTCGAGGATCGGCATGCCGTAGATCGGCGAGGCATGGTCGGTTTTGGCGGCCGGGTTGGTGATGTCGTTGGCGCCGATCACGAAGGCGACGTCGGTCGAGGCGAAATCGCGGTTGATCTCGTCGAGTTCGAAGACCTCGTCGTAGGGCACGTTCGCCTCGGCCAACAGGACGTTCATGTGGCCCGGCATGCGCCCGGCGACCGGGTGGATCGCATAGCGCACGTTGACCCCGTCCTTCTTCAGGTCGTCGGCCATCTCGCGCAGCGCGTGCTGCGCCTGCGCGACGGCCATGCCGTAGCCCGGCACGATGACGACCGATCCGGCATTCTTCAGGATGAACGCGGCATCTTCGGCGCTGCCCGATTTGACGAGCCGGTCGGCGGCGCTCTGCCCGGCCGGCCCCATCGCCGCCTCGCCGCCGAACCCGCCGGCAATGACGTTGATGATCGAGCGGTTCATCCCCTTGCACATGATGTAGCTGAGGATCGCGCCGGACGAGCCGACCAGCGCCCCGGTGATGATCAACAGGCTGTTCGACAGCGTGAAGCCGATGCCGCAGGCCGCCCAACCCGAATAGGAGTTCAGCATCGAGATCACGACCGGCATGTCGGCGCCGCCGATCGGCACGATCAGCAGAAAGCCGAACAGCAGCGACAGAAACACCAGGAGCCCGAAGATGCCGGCCGCCTCGGTCAGCACAAAGGCGGCGATCAGCAGGATCAGCACGATTCCGATGCCGGCGTTGATCCAGTGCTGGCCGGGGAACACCAGCGGCCGGCCGGAGACGAGGCCCTGCAATTTGGCGAAGGCGACGATCGAGCCGGTGAAGGTGATCGCGCCGATCGTCAGCCCGATCGCCATCTCGACGAGGCTGCCGCGCTCGATCGCGCCGCGCATGCCGATCCCGTAGGCCTCCGGCGCGGCGAAGGCGGCCGTCGCGACGCAGACCGCAGCCAGCCCGACCAGGCTGTGGAAGGCGGCGACCAGCTGCGGCAGCGCCGTCATCTGGATGCGCCAGGCGACGTAAGTGCCGATCGCGCCGCCGATCACGATGCCGGCGGCGATCAACCAATAGCTGACGACCTCCGGCGTCGCCAGCGTGGTGGCGATCGCGATCGCCATGCCGGCGATGCCATAGAGATTGCCGCCGCGCGCCGTCTCGGGCGACGACAGCCCGCGCAGCGCCATGATGAAGCAGACCGAGGCGACCAGGTAGAGGAAGGCCGAGAGGCTGTCGCTCATGATCAACCGGCGCCCGCTATTTCTTGCGCTGGAACATCTGCAGCATGCGCTGCGTCACGATGAACCCGCCGAAGATGTTGACCGAGGCCAACGCCACCGCGACGAAGCCCATGATCTTGGCAAAGCTGATCCCGGACGGCCCCGCCGCGATCAGCGCGCCGACGATGATGACGCTGGAAACGGCGTTGGTGACGCTCATCAGCGGCGAATGCAATGCCGGCGTGACGCGCCAGACGACGTAATAGCCGACGAACACGGCGAGCACGAACACCGTCAATTCGAACACGAACGGCGTGCCGGCATGCGCGTTCTGCTGCGTCAGCAAGGCGAGCTGCTGCGACAGCTGGTCGAGGCGGTGGGCGAGCGCGCCGGCGTCGCCGGCAAGCTGCCCGGCGCGCTCGGCGAGCGGGGTCGGATCAGCCATGGGATCTCCTTGTGCGCCGCCGCCACCGGCCCCTCACCCCAGCCCTCTCCCCGCAAGCGGGGAGAGGGAGCGGTGCGGCCGATCCGCGACAATCCGGTCCGCGCACCGCACGGCGGCCGCGGCCGGGTTCCCTCTCCCCGCTAGCGGGGAGAGGGACAGGGTGAGGGGCAGGGCCGAGCATCGACTTCAGCCGCCGCTGGTGGCTGCGAGGGCGGCAGGGGCGGGCGCGAGCGCCGGATTGACGACGGCGCCGTCGAGGGTCAACAGCGTCGCCTTGACGATCTCGTCCGCGGCGTCGATGTGCAGCTGCCCCTCCTTGCCGACGATCAGGCCAAGGAAGGACAAGAGGTTGCGGGCGTAGAGCTGGCTTGCATCGACCGCGACGCGCGAGGGCACGTTGAGATGGCCGATGATCTTGACGCCGTTCGCCGTCACCGCGACCTCGCCCGGCCGGCTGCCCTCGACATTGCCGCCGGCCTCGACCGCGAGATCGACGATGACCGAGCCGGGCATCATCTGCGCCACCATCGCCTCGCTCAGCAATACCGGCGCCGGGCGGCCGGGGATCAGCGCCGTGCAGATCACGATGTCGGTGCGGCGCAGCGCCTCGGCGATGTGCTCGCGCTGGCGGCGCTGGAAATCCTCGCCCATCTCGCGGGCGTAGCCGCCTTCGGTCTCGGCGGCGCGCATCGCCGTCTCGTCGACCGTGATGAAATTGGCGCCGAGGCTCTCGACCTGCTCCTTGGCGGCGATGCGCACATCGGTGGCGCTGACGATCGCGCCGAGCCGGCGCGCCGTCGCAATTGCCTGCAACCCGGCGACCCCGGCCCCCATCACGAGGACGCGGGCGGCGCGGATCGTCCCGGCGGCCGTCATCATCATCGGCAGCGCGCGGCCGAACTCGTCGGCCGCATCGATGACCGCCTTGTAGCCGGCGAGATTGGCCTGCGACGACAAGACGTCCATCGTCTGCGCCCGGGTGATGCGCGGCACCAGCTCCATCGCGAAGGCGGAAACGCCGGCTGCGGCGTAGGCCGCCACCTCGGCCGCGTGCTGCAACGGCGACAGCAGCCCGATCAGCGCCGCGCCGCGCTGCAGGAGCGCAAGTTCGTCGAGGCCGTCGGCGGCGCCGCAGAGCGGCCGTTGCACCTTGAGCACGATATCGGCCGCGGCGAGCGCCGTTGCGGCATCGGCGGCGATCGTCGCGCCGGCTGCCGCGAAGGCAGCGTCGGCGATCCAGGCGCCCTCGCCGGCGCCCGTCTCGACCACCGGTTCCAGCCCCATTCCGACCAGATGCTTGACCGTATCGGGCGTCGCCGCGACGCGCCGCTCATGGGCGCGCCGCTCCTTGATGATGGCGATCTTCATCGCCGCACGGTACCTCGGCCTGCCGCTGCTTCGGGAAGCCGAACCCGGCCGCCTCGGGACATTGCCCGGGCACTGGCGACGAGCGGGTTGGCAACGCTGTTCCCCGCCGCACAATGCCGCGCGGCGGCCGCTTTGTGAAGAGCGAAGCCGGCGGCGGCCCGGCGGCGGCATGTCGCGGCGGCGGCGGGCGGTAGTGTCTCAGCTTGCCGCTGCAGCGGCGTTTTGCGTCCTTCGAGACGGGTTCGGACGTTCCGTCGAAAACCTCCTCAGGATGACGGCAAGTTGCTGATGGAATTCAAAAAATTGGTCATACTGAGGAGCCCGCGCAGCGGGCGTCTCGAAGGACGCATCGCGCTTATCCTGTTTGCAACTGAGACACTACCCGGCGGGCGGTTTGGCGCCGCTGCGGGGGCATGCTAGGCTGCCTCGCCGGCCGCCGGCGAGGGGCCGGGAATAATCGACGAGGAATGCCCGTTGTCGCTGCACTGGACGCAAGCGGACGCGCCGGCCCCTGGAGCCGAGGGCGCCGGGGTGCGGATCGGCGATCGGTTGATCGCGGTCCTGCCGCGCCTGCGGCGGTTTGCCCGCGGGCTGGCGGGATCGGCCGCCGAGGCCGACGATCTGGTGCAGGCGGCCTGCGAACGGGCCTTGGCGCGGGCCTATCAGTTTCAGGAGGGTACCCGGTTCGACAGCTGGATGTTTCGCATCGTGCAGACGATCTGGATCGATCAGCTGCGCGCGCGCGACGTACGCAAGGAGGAGAGCGAGGCCGCCGAGGAGCGGCTGGGATCGGATGCGCCGGTGCGCGGCGCCGAGGCGCGCATCGCCCTCGGCGAGGTCCGCCGGGCGGTCGAGCGGCTGCCGGCGGAGCAGCGCGCGACGCTGATGCTCGTGACGGTCGAGGGCCTCAGCTACAAGGAGGCCGCGGAGGTCGCGGGCGTGCCGGTCGGCACGATCATGAGTCGCCTGGCACGGGCGCGGGTCGCGCTGCAGCAGCAGCTCGACGCCGGCGCCGGTGTCCCGAGGAGGGCGGGCAATGCACATGCAGAGTGACGAGGCGCTGGTCGCCTATCTCGACGGCGAGCTTGCCCACACCGAGCGCCGCGACGTCGAAGCCTGGCTCGATGCGGAACCCGCGGCGCGCGAGCGTCTCGCGGCGCTGGCGAATTCCACCGACCTGGTGCGCAGCGCCTATGCCGATATTGTCGAGGAGCCGGTCCCCG
>DATEKP010000405.1:0-3341 GCA_035277405.1 Allostellaceae bacterium
CGCGCGCGGCGAACGAGCGGCACGCCGCCGCCAGCAAGTCGGCCGATTCCAGCAGGTTGTACAGAATGACCGGCTTGTAGGCATTGAGTTGGAAGTTGCCTTGGCTGCCGGCGAAGGCGACCGTGTGGTCGTTGCCGAATACCTGCGCCGCCACCATCGTCAGCGCCTCGCATTGCGTCGGATTGACCTTGCCCGGCATGATCGACGAGCCGGGTTCGTTTTCCGGCAGCAACAATTCCCCGATGCCGGCGCGCGGGCCGCTCGCGTACCAGCGGATGTCGTTGGCGATCTTCAGCAGCGCGCCGGCCAGCGTGCGCAGCGCGCCGCTGGCCGCGACCATCGCGTCGTGCGCCGAGCCAAGCGCGAATAGGTTGGCGGCCGGGCGGAACGGCCGGCCGGTTTCCCGCGCGATCAGCTCGATCGCCAGCGCCCCGAAACGCGGCGGCGCGTTGATCCCGGTGCCGACCGCAGTGCCGCCGAGCGGCAGTTCGCACAGCCCGTCGAGCGCTGCGCGAACCCGTGCCGCGGCCTGATCGAGCTGCGCGATCCAGCCGGAGAACAGCTGCCCCAAGGTCAGCGGCGTCGCGTCCATCAGGTGCGTGCGCCCGATCATGACGATCGCCGAGAGCGCACCGCCGCGCTCCTCCAGTGCCGCACGCAATTCGGCGAGCGCCGGCAGCAGATCGCCTTCGATCGCCTCGACCGCGGCGATGTGCATGACCGCCGGGAAGGCGTCGTTCGACGACTGGCTGCGGTTGACATCGTCGTTCGGATGAATCGAGACGCCGCCCGCCGCAAGCGCGCCGGCGCGGCGGGCGATGACCTCGTTGGCGTTCATGTTGGATTGCGTGCCGGAGCCGGTCTGGAAGACGACGAGCGGAAACTCGGCGTCGTGCCGGCCGGCGATGACCTCGTCGGCGGCGCGGACGATCGGTTCGACCTTGTCGGCAGGTAGTTCCCCGAGGGCGCCGTTGGCCTCTGCCGCAGCCTTCTTGACGATGCCGAAGGCGCGGATCACCAAGCGCCCCCATACGAAACGCCCGCGCCCGATCGGGAAGTTTTCGAGCGAGCGTTGCGTCTGCGCGCCCCACAATCGATCGGCCGGAACATCCACCGCCCCAAGACTGTCGTGCTCGCGTCGCGTTTTCATCGCCTATTGCCCTCCATGCCGCCGACGAGTCACTGTTGCGTGTAGATATAAACACCGCACGACCTTTTCTCCGGACCGGCGGAACCTTGGTGCGGTCGTGATGTTTTCGCTCGTTTCGCATGGGGAACGTCATCAGCGAGACCGGTCGCGAAGGCGCAGGTTCACGCCCCCCCGATCGCAACGCGTCGCAGCGGGCCATCGCCGAGGTGGTGTCCGGCGGCGCCGACATCGGCGGGCTGATCCGTGCGCCGGACGGGCGGGCGCCCCGCGTCGTCGTCGGCGAAGCCGATCCGGAATTGCGCGACCGTCTGCGCCGGGTCCTGGTCTCGGCCGGATGCCGCGTCGAGACCGAGGAGGACGGACACGAGGCGTTGGCCGCGGCGCTGCGCGACCCGCCGGACCTGGTCGTCGCCGGCGCGACGGCGCCCCACCGGTGGCGCTATGAGTTGCTGCGCCGACTACGCAGCGGAACGCAAGCCAACTGGCTACCGGTCATCATGCTCTCGGCCGAAGGCGGCGAGGCGCAGCGGCGCGAGGCATTGGCGGCCGGCGCCGACGACGTGCTGTCGTTGCCGTTCGGCGCACGCGAATTGCTGTCGCGGGTCGGGCTGCATCTCGCGATGGCGCGGGTCGGGCGCGAGGCGAGCGTGGCGGTGCGCGCGTCCGAGCGGCGCCTCGCCGAAGTGCTGGAGGCGATCGGCGACGCCGTCTATTCGATCGACCGCGATGAAACCATCCTGTTCGCCAATCGCAAGGCGCTGGAGCTGTGGGGTAAGTCGGCCGGCGACGTGATCGGCCGACGCCTGCTCGCGGTGTTCCCGGGGATCGAGCAGGGCGAACCCTACCAGGCATATCGGCGGGTGCTGGCCAGCCGCGAGGCGGCCCATCTCGAAACCACCGCGCCGGCGCTCGGCGATCGCTGGATCGGCCTCGACGTGCATCCGGCGCCGCATGGCGGCCTCGTCGTCGCGTTCCGCGACATTGACGAGCGCAAGCGGGCCGAGGCGCAGCTGCGCGACAGCGAGGAGCGTTTCCGGCTGATGCTCGAAATATTGCCTGACAAGGCCTTCGTGATCGGCCCCGACGGGATGGCTCTGTATTACAACCAGCAGCTGCGCGATTACGCCGGCGGTGCGCTCGGGCCGCGGCAGGAAGATCGCTCGGCGTTGCATCCGCCCGACGAGCGCGTCGGGGTCGATGCCGCCCGTGCCCGCGCGTTCGCGGCCGGCGCGGAGTTTACCGTCGAGGCGCGATTGCGCCGGCACGACGGCGCATATCGCTGGCACCGACTGCGCAACCGGCCGGTGCAAATCGACGGCAAGATCGCGTTCTGGCTCGGCACCGCGGTCGATATCGACGACATGCGCGAGGCCAACGCGCTGCTCGAGCACCGGGTCGCCGAACGTACCGCCGAGCTCGAAGCCGCCAACCGGCGCCTCGCGGCGCAGATCGAGGAGCGCGAAAAGGCCGAGGCGCAGCTGCGCCAGGCGCAGCGCATCGAGGCGGTCGGGCAGCTGACGTCCGGGGTGGCGCACGATTTCAACAATCTGTTGACCGCCGTCATCGGCAATCTCGAACTGCTTGCGGCGCGGCTCGCCGGCTCTCGAGACCGCCGTGCATCGCAGCTTCTTGCAGCGGCGATGGCGGGGGCCGAGCGCGGCTCTAGGCTCACAGCCCAATTGCTTGCCTTCTCGCGCCAGCAGCGGATGAGCCCCGAGCCGGTCGATCTCAACCGCGTGGTCGGGGGCATGGACGCGCTGCTGCAGAGCACGATCGGTGCCACGGTCGGGATCGAAACCGTGTTATCGCCCGATTTGTGGCCGGCGCTCGCCGATCCGAGCCAGATCGAGCTGGTGCTGCTCAATCTGGCGATCAACGCGCGCGATGCGATGGGCGGGGCCGGCGGCGCGATCACGATCGCCACCGCCAATGTCACGCTCGGCCCGCCCGAACGTCCCGAGGAGCCGCCGGCCGGCGAATACGCCGTCGTGTCGGTGGCCGATACCGGTTGCGGCATTCCGCAATCCCTCCTTGACAAGGTGTTCGACCCGTTCTTTACGACCAAGGAGATCGGCAAGGGGTCGGGGCTCGGCCTGTCGATGGTCTACGGGTTCGCCAAGCAGTCGGGCGGCGGGCTGCAGATCGAGAGCGCCCCCGGCGCCGGCACCCATGTCACGCTGTTTCTGCCGAC
>DATEKP010000406.1:0-3726 GCA_035277405.1 Allostellaceae bacterium
CCGGGCCGGCAAGGATTCCGACGCCGCCAAATTGTTCGGCGCGCTGGCGCAGCAGGGCGGCGGGTACGGCCTGCTCGCCGCCTTTGAGCACGCCGAACTGCTCGCCAGGTCGGGCGACCGCAAGGGGGCGATCGCCGCCTATGACCAACTCGCCGCGTCGTCCGGCGTCGATCCGGAATTTCGCGAGCTGGCGGTCTTGCTGTCGGTCATGCACGGTCTGCCCGAGACCGACCCAAAGGCGGCGATCGAGCGGCTCCAGCCGCTGACGCAGAACGGCAAGCCGTGGCGCGCCAGCGCGCTCGACCTGACCGCCGCGGCCAAGCTGAAGGCCGGCGACAAAAACGGCGCCCTGACGATTTACAAGCAACTTGCCGACGATATCACGGCGCCGCAGGGCTTGCGGGCCCGCGCCGCCGAGATGGCTGCGGCGCTGCAATCCTGACCCGATGAACCGCCGCGACTTTGCCGCGCTGCTGCTGGCGCTCGGCACGGCTGGATGCGACTGGTTCAAGGACAAGAAGGTGCCGCTGGCCGGCGAGCGCATCCCGGTCTTGGGGTTCGGCGGCAGCCTCGATCCCGATCCCAAGCTCGCCGCGGCGCCGGTCACGCTGCCGCCGCCGGCGGTCAATCCCGACTGGCCGGAGGCTGGCGGCAACCCGGCGCATGCGATGGGTCATCCGGCGCTGCCCGGCAAGTTCGCGCGCGTTTGGGAAACCAGCGTCGGCGAAGGCTCCTCGCGCCACACGAAGGTGCTCTCGCAGCCGGTCGTCGCCGGAGGCCGGGTCTACGCGATGGATGGCGGCGCCCAGGTCAGCGCCCTCGACGCGGCCGGCGGCAAGACAATCTGGCAGGTCGATCTCAAACCGCAGGGCGAGCGCGGCAGCGCATTCGGCGGCGGCCCGGCATTCTCGAAAGATAGGCTCTACGTTGCGACCGGCTACGCCGAAGTGCTGGCGCTCGATCCCGGCACCGGCAAGGTGCAGTGGCGCCAGAGCGTCTCGGCGCCGGTGCATGCGCCGCCGACCGTCGCCGACGGCCGCATCTTCGTCGTCACGGTCGAGAACGAACTCGACGTGCTCGACGCGAGCGACGGGCACCGCCTGTGGTCGCATAACGGCATCCCCGAGACGGCAGGCTTGCTCGGCGGCGCCAGCCCGGCGGTGGAGGGCGAGGTGGTGGTCGCCGCCTACAGCTCGGGCGAGCTGTTCGCGCTGCGCACCGACAATGGCCGCGCGCTGTGGTCGGACAATCTGGCATTGACCCGCACGGTCAACGCCGTCGCGAGCCTCGCCGACATCCGCGGCCGGCCGGTCATCGACCGCGGCCGCGTCTTCGCCGTCAGTCACAGCGGGCGCATGGCGGCGATCGACATGCGCACCGGCGACCGCGTCTGGGAACGCGAAATCGCCAGCAGCCAGGGGCCGTGGGTGGTCGGCGACTATGTCTACGTGCTGGCTAACGACAACGAACTGGTGTGCCTGAAGCGCGACGACGGCGACGTGCGCTGGGTCAGGCCATTGGCGCGCTTCGAGGACGAGAAGGCAAAATCGGATCCGATCTTCTGGGCGGGGCCGGTGCTCGGCGGCAACCGGCTGATCGCCGTCTCATCGCTCGGCGACGCGGCCTCGGTTTCGCCGGTGACCGGCGAGCTGATCGGCCGTCAGTCGGTCTCGGATGCCGCCTATGTCGGACCGGTCATCGCCAACAATACCCTTTACTTGCTGACCGACGACGCAAATCTCTCCGCCTATCGCTGACGTGCGGGTAATTCTCGTTTGTCGTCCTGGCGCAGGCCGGGGCCCACTCCCGCCGTGGATACCGGCCTTCGCCGGTATGACGAACCGGCAGAGGGCGTCCGGTTTCGAAAATGCCGTTCACGGTCGCAATCGTCGGTCGGCCAAACGTCGGCAAATCGACCCTGTTCAACCGGCTGGTCGGCCGGCAAATGGCGCTGGTCGATGACCTGCCCGGTGTCACCCGCGATCGGCGCGAGGGCAACGGGCATATCGCCGATCTTAAATTTCGCGTGATCGACACGGCCGGCCTCGAAGAGGCGGCGCCCGAGGCGCTCGCCGGCCGTATGCGGGCGCAGACCGAGCGCTCGCTCGACGAGGCCGACGTCGCGCTGCTGCTGGTCGATGCGCGCGACGGCGTGACCCCGGCCGACCGCCATTTCGCACGCTGGCTGCGGCGCGTCGGCAAGCCGGTCATACTCGTCGCCAATAAGGCCGAGAGCCGCGCCGCGCTCGGCGAACTGGGCGAGGCCTACGTGCTCGGCCTTGGCGATCCAGTCGCGATCTCGGCGCGCCACGGGGAGGGCATGGGCGAACTCTATGAGCGGCTGCTGCCGCTTGCGCCCGAACGCGAGGCCGAGGCTGCGCCGGCAGCCGAGAAGCCGCTGCTGTTGGCGATCGTCGGCCGCCCCAATGTCGGCAAATCGACGCTGGTCAACCGGCTCCTCGGCGAGGAGCGGCTGCTGACCGGCCCAGAGCCGGGCATCACCCGCGATGCGATCGCGATCGACTGGGAGTGGCGCGGCCGCCGGGTGCGCCTCGTCGATACCGCCGGGATGCGGCGGCGGGCGCGCATCGAGGCCCGGCTCGAACGGCTCTCGGTCGCCGACACGCTGCGCGCCGTGCGCTTCGCCGAGACCGTGATCCTCGTCCTCGATGCGTTGCAGGCGCTGGAACGGCAGGATTTGACGATCGCCAACCTGGTCGCCGAGGAAGGCCGTGCATTAGTGCTGGCCGCAGACAAATGGGATCTGGTGGCCGACCGCGGCGCCGCGCTGACGCGGCTGCGCGAGCGCCTCGACGAGGCTCTGCCGCAGCTCAAGGGGGCCGCGCTGGTGCCGGTGTCGGGGCTGACCGGCCACGGTCTCGACCGGCTGATGGAGGCGGTGCTCGCGGCCGACGCCGTGTGGAACAAGCGCGTGCCGACCGCCGCGTTGAACCGCTGGCTGGCGGCGATCCAGCAGCACCATCCGCCGCCATTGGTCGCCGGACGTCGGCTGCGCCTGCGCTACCTGACGCAGGTCAACACCCGCCCCCCGACCTTCGCGCTGTTCGCCTCGCGCCCCGGCGAATTGCCGGAATCCTACCGCCGGTACCTCGTCAACGGCCTGCGCGAGGCCTTCGATCTGCCCGGCACGCCGATCCGCCTGATGCTGCGCAAGGGCGACAACCCCTACGCGCGCGATTGACCTCAATTCCGTTCGTGCCCGGCCTTGGGCCGGGCATCGACGAGCAGCGGCAACACCGTTCGCTTTCTCGTGGATGGCCGGGCCAAGCCCGGCCATGAACGCGACCAGTGCGCAGGCTGTCTCAAAGGGTCAAATCGTGACGATCTCCCCGTTGCGAGTGCATTCCGGCACGGCGAGGTCGAGGAAGGCGTCGGCGACGGCTTCCGGCGGCGGCACCGAGGCGGGGTCCTCGCCAGGAAAGATGCGGGCGCGCAGATTGGTGCGCGCGACGCCGGGGTCGAGCAGGTTGACGCGCACAGAGGTGCGGGCGACCTCGCCGGCATAGATGCGTACCAGCGTTTCGAGGCCGGCCTTAGAGACCGCATAGGGGCCGTAATAGGGCAGCGCGTCGCGCGCCAGCCGGCTGGTGGCGAAGATCGCCCGCCCGGCCGGCGCCAGGCGCAGCAGCGGGTCCATTGCCCGGATCAGGCGCCAGTTAACGGTCAGGTTGAGGTCGATGACCTCGCCCCACAATCCCGGGTCGA
>DATEKP010000407.1:0-8452 GCA_035277405.1 Allostellaceae bacterium
CCGCGCAGCGCGCGCGCCGGGCCGGGTAGCGCGGTCAGCGCCTGCCGCGTCTCGCGCGCCAGGCCGAACAGCGCGGCGAGCTGGCGCGGCCGCCGCAGGACCTCGCGCAACACTCTGGTGAAGGCCGGCGTGCCGTCGGCCGACAGCGGGATCAGCGCCGCCGGCGGCAGCTCGCGGCGTGCCGGGTCGGCAATCGTGCGCAGGACCAGGAACGGGATGCCGACCGCCTCGGCGACGCGCGCGACGATCGCGCTTTCGAGATCGACCGCCAGTGCGCCGGTGTCGCGCCACGCACGCATCTTCTCGTCTTCGGTCGCCAGCACGTCGCGCGAGCCGAGCACCGGCCCCTCGGCCGCGCCGATGCCGCAGGCGAGCGCGCTGATCTGGCGGTGGAACGCTTCGCGCGGCCGCCAGCGGCGCTCGTCACCGATGACCTCGGCCGACATCACGACGTCGCCGGGCCGCAGATGCGGCGCCAACCCGCCGGCGACGCCAAAGCTGACGAGGCATTTCGCCCGTTGCGCCGCAACCTCGACGAGGGCGGTAGTGCGGTTTGGGTCGCCGGCGCCGACAATGACCTGGAACCCGGCGTCGCGGGCGATTCTCGCTTCCGCGGCGAGGCCGGAGGTGCACAGCACCGGTGTCAATATGCGCATCGTGCGCCGCCTCTCCCCCCGCGAAATTCTCCGGTTTGTAAGCGCACACCGCGCCCGCCGCAAGCACGCCCGCCGCCCGCAAACAGCGGCCATAATTCAGGTTTACGCCGCAGGCCGCCGAACGCGGTGGCCATGCCGTTGGGCACCCGTTACGCGAGCCGCGACCGAATCTCCAGCGAAAAAAGGACGCACAACGGCCCCCGCCGGGTACTTTCATCGGCGGTGTGGCGGATCAGCCGGCCGGAGGCGTAGGGTAGCCCGTCCGCAACGGGAGGGATCGATGAGTCTGACGCTCGACGAAGCCAACCGCATCCTGCGCGCCACACTGGCCAAGGCGCAGGAGCTCAACATCCGGGTCAGCGCCGCTGTGGTCGACGCCGGCGGCCGCCTCGTCGCGTTCCAGCGCATGGACGGCGCGATCTGGGCCGGGGTCTACGGCAGCCAGGGAAAAGCCATCGCCTCGGCGGCGTTCGGCCGTGCCAGCGGCGAGATGGCGCCGCGCGCCGATCAGCCGACGCCGCGCGGCATCGCATTGGCCGAGGGCGGCCACATGATCATGGGGCAGGGCGCCGTGCCGATCATCCGCAACGGCGTCGTCGTCGGCGCCTGCGGCGTCGGCGGCGGCACCTCGCAGGAGGATGAGGACTGCGCCCGCGCCGGAATCGCCACGCTGAGCTGACGTCGGCGTCCAGAGCAGCATCCGGTCAAGTTTGTTCACCCCGTTTTCGTCATGCCCGGACTTGATCCGGGCATCCACGCGAAACTGCGAGGACATCGCCTGCTTCTCGTGGATGGCCGGGTCAAGCCCGGCCAAGACGATGGAGAGGGCGATTCCGTTTGATCGGGCGCTGCTCTAAACCCTGGCGCCGGCAGGCGGCAGCCACACCATCGTCAGCTCGCCGGGCACGGCCCAGGGTCCCGGCGGGTGCTCTGGGTCGCACACAAAGCCGAGCTTGTCGTAAAGACGCTGCGCCGGCGCGTTGTCCGTGCGGACCGAAAGCCAGACCTGCCGCAGTCCGCAGCTCACCGCGGCCTGCAGCAGCGCCCGCAGCAAGGCTTCGCCCAGACCCTTGCGTCGGTACGCGGCAAGCACCGTCAGCGCCACGATCGCGACCCCCGCCGTGTCGCTCCGCCCGCGATCGAGCCGGCCGTAGCCGACCAGCCGGGAGCCGGCCCGGGCGTAGAACACGAAGCCCTGCTCGGGCCGGTGCGACGCGTCGAACACCGCGGCGTCGGCGCGGCTGACGAAGACGGGATCGAAGCCGGCCTCGCGGTCGTTCTGCCGCAACAGGTCGAGCACCGCGTCGAGGCTTGCCGCGCCGGCCGGCACCAAATCGATCGGCACCGGGCCGAGCGCGACCGGCACCGGCAGACCGGGCAGATCGAGACTGCGGCCGTCGGGCAGCAGCAATGCGATGCGATGCTCGGCACCGTCGAGCAAATGCGGCGGCAGCGGCAGAGAGAAGCCGCATGCAGCGGCCGCCAGGCCGGCGGCGGCGACATCCTCGCGCACCCGGTCGGCGACAACCCGCGTCAGCGGCTCGCCATCCATGCTTACAACGAAGCGGACCGGCTCAAGCGGCCGAGCGATCTCGCCGACCCAGCCGGTCAGCGCGGGTTCGATCGCATCGACGTGACCACGATAGCCCGACAGCATCCGCGGCCAGTCACGTGCGCCGCGCGCTGCGGACGCCGGCGGCGAGCGCACGGACGTCGGCGAGCACGGCCTCGACGAGACCCGGCTTGGCGCGGCCCGCGGCGTCGAGATTGAGCGCCAACCGGTCGACGATCGCAGAGCCGACCGCCGCGGCGTCTGCGGCCTTCGCCACTTCGGCGGCCTGCGCCGGGTTCTTGATGCCGAAGCCGACCGCGATCGGCAGGTGGGTGAAGCGGCGCAGCCGCGCCACCGCAGTTTGCACGCTGGCGGCATTGGCCGAGCTTGTACCGGTAATGCCGGTGATCGCGACGTAATAAAGAAACCCGCCAGCGCCGCCGACGATCGCCGGCAGGCGCGCCTCGTCGCTGGTTGGCGTGGCGAGGCGGACGATCGCGAGACCGGCGGCGCGCGCCGGCGCCGCCAACTCGGCATCCTCCTCGGGCGGCAGATCGACGATGATCGCGCCGTCCAGCCCGGCCGCCGCCGCATCGCGCGCGAAGGCCGCGGCGCCGTAGCGGTAGATCGGGTTGTAATAGCCCATCACCACGTAGGGCGTATCGGCATCGCGCCGGCGCAAACGCTGCACCATCGCCAGGGTTTTTCGCAGCGTCATGCCGGCTTTCAGCGCGCGCTGACCGGCCGCCTGGATCGCCGGCCCGTCGGCCATCGGGTCGGAGAACGGCATGCCGATCTCGACGAGGTCGGCGCCGGCCGCGGCAAGGCCTTCGAACAGCCGTTCCGAAGTATCGGGATCAGGATCGCCGGCGGTCAGATAGATGACGAGCCCGGCCCGGCCCTCCTCGCGCAGCTGCGCAAAGCGCCGCTCGATCCGGGTCATGGCCCGATCCCGCCAACAAAAACCCCTCTCCCCCGAACGGGGGGAGAGGGAGGGGTGAGGGGGGCTGACTCAGAACCCGCCGCGTGCACCCCCCTCACCCTGCCCTCTCCCCCCATTGGGGGGAGAGGGAAAATCTTAGGTGAGAGAGCAACGAGCCGCCGCCTCACAACCTGACCCCGAGGTGGTCGGCGACGGCGAAGATGTCCTTGTCGCCGCGGCCGCACATGTTCATGACGATCAGGTGGTCGCGCGGCAAGGTCGGCGCGATCTTGGCCACATGCGCCAGCGCGTGCGCCGGCTCCAAGGCCGGGATGATGCCCTCCTGCCGGCTGCACAGCTGAAACGCGTCCAAGGCTTCGCGATCGGTGATCGCGACGTATTGGACGCGGCCGAGATCGTTGAGCCAGGCATGCTCCGGGCCGATACCCGGATAGTCGAGCCCGGCCGAGATCGAATGGGCGTCCTTGATCTGCCCGTCCCCGTCCTGCAGCAGGTAAGTGCGGTTGCCGTGCAGGACGCCCGGTTCGCCGCCGTTCAGCGAGGCGGCGTGCAGCCCGGTCTCGAGACCATGGCCGCCGGCCTCGACGCCGATCATCGCAACCGACGGTTCGTCGAGAAACGGATGGAACAGCCCCATCGCGTTGGAGCCGCCGCCGATGCAGGCAACGAGCGTGTCGGGCAGCCGTCCCTCGGCCATCATCATCTGCTCGCGCGTCTCGCGCCCGATCACTGATTGGAAATCGCGCACCATCGCCGGGTAGGGATGCGGCCCCGCCACCGTGCCGATCACGTAGAACGTGTCCTCGACATGCGCGACCCAGTCGCGCAAGGCCTCGTTCATCGCGTCCTTCAGCGTCGCAGTGCCGGAATGCACCGGCACGACTTCGGCGCCGAGGAGGCGCATGCGGAACACGTTGGGCTTCTGCCGCTCGATGTCGGTGGCGCCCATGTAGACGACGCAGGGCAGGTCGAACAGGGCGCAGGCCGTCGCGGTGGCGACGCCGTGCTGGCCGGCGCCGGTCTCGGCGATGATGCGGCGCTTCTTCATGCGGCGCGCCAGCAGAACCTGGCCCAGCACATTGTTGATCTTGTGCGCCCCAGTGTGGTTCAGCTCGTCGCGTTTGAAATAGAGCTTGGCGCCGCCGAAATGCCGGGTCAGCCGCTCGGCGAAATACAAGGGGCTCGGGCGGCCGACGTAGTGATCGAGGTAATAGCCGAGCTCGGCGTGGAAATTCGGGTCGTCCTTCGCGGCGTTGTAGGCGGCCTCGACCGCCAGCACGAGCGGCATCAGGGTTTCGGCGACATAGCGCCCGCCGTAGAGGCCGAAATGGCCCCTCGCGTCCGGCCCGCCGCGATAGGTGTTGGGCGTCTGCATGATCTGACCTTAATGCACCACGAAGGCACGGAGGGCACCAGGTAAAATTCGGAGCGCCGGCATCCCGCCGGCTGCCGGCCGGAGGCCGGCGGTCCGAACAGTCAGAGCGAGCGCGCGACCCTCAGGAATTCGCCGATCTTCGCCGGGTCCTTGTCGCCCGGCGCGCGCTCGACGCCGGACGATACGTCCACCGCGCAGGCGCCGGAAACCCGCACCGCCTCGGGCAAGAGCGCGGCGGTCAGCCCGCCCGACAGCAGCCACGGACGCCGCCAGCGCCGCCCGGCGATCAGCCGCCAATCGAAGGCGAGGCCGTTGCCGCCGGGCAGCGCGTCGCGACGGGCGGGCGGCTTTGCGTCGAACAGCAGCATGTCGGCGTCGTCCTCGTAGCGCTCGGCCAGCAGCACATCCTCCGGCGCGGCAATCGCAACCGCCTTCATGACCGGGCGGCGGAAGCGCACCTTCGCGTCGGCCACCCGGTCCGGGCTTTCGTGTCCGTGAAACTGCAGCACGTCGATCGGGGCGGCGTCGAGCACGGCACGGATCGCGACGTCATCGGCGTCGACAAACATCCCGACCCGCTGCACGCCCGAGGGCACGGTGGCGCACAGCGCCGCGGCGCGCGTCGGGGCGACGGCCCGCGGGCTCGGTGGATAGAACACGAAGCCGACATAGGCGGCGCCCCCCGCCACCGCGGCGGCCACCGCCTCCTCGCTCGACAACCCGCAGATTTTTACGGCGACGCTCATGCCAGCATATCGTCGCGTCGATACCAAAACAGCGCAACCATTGTCGTTTTGCCGGAGCCGGAAAACCGAAGGGCCCGGCGGTTTTCCGCCAGGCCCTCGATCGAATTGGTGGAGCCAACCGGGATCGAACCGGTGACCTCTACAATGCCATTGTAGCGCTCTCCCAGCTGAGCTATGGCCCCGTTGAGCCGCCCCGACCAGCGCCGCCGCGAAGCGGCTCGGAACTTAGGAACGGGGAACCGCCGCAGCAAGGGAAAAATCGGCCCCCCGCGACCCCCGGACGGCAGCCGCCGGCCTTCAGGGTTCCTCCTCCTCGACATTGTCGATGACCTCGGCCATGTCGTCTTCGTCCTCGCCGAGCTCCGAGGCGTCCTCGATCAGCTCCTCTTCCTCCTCGTCGCCCTCTTCCAGCGCGGCGGCCTCTTCTTCGTCCTCTTCCTCGCCGGCCTCGAGGTCCTCGCCCTCGATCTCGGTATCGGCCTCCTCGGCGCCGACCGGCTCCAGTTCCTTCTCGACCGGGGCCGCCGGACGGGCGCGGCGCGCCCGCAGAAACGCCTCGGGATCGAACGGGGTCGCGCATTTCGGGCAGACCACCGGCTCGCGCAGCAGATCGTAGTAGCGCGTGCCGCAGCTAGGGCAGATGCGCTTGGTGCCCCATTCGGGTTTGGCCAACGGGCGGCTCCTCGTGGTTTACGGTATCGGTTGTGCGGCGGCGCAGCGGCGATGCGGCGCGCCATTGCCACAGCCCTCGCGGCCTGTCAAAAGCAAATCGGAGGGCGGGCGTTCGGCAGCCGCATATGGGCCGGCGCTACCCGGCCGGCAAGAGCATCCGAGCGGAGCCGCAAGCGACCATGCCCGACGATTCCCCGCATCACGCCGCGACTCCGGTCCCGCTCGCCGCGCGCCGCCCGGCGGCGCCGCTGACCGGCAGCGTCGCGGTGCCCGGCGACAAATCGGTGTCGCACCGCGCGCTGATGTTCGGCGCGTTGGCGGTCGGGCGCACGGAGATCACCGGGCTGCTCGAAGGCGAGGACGTGCTGGCGACCGCTGCGGCATTGCGCGCGATGGGCGCCGCTATCGAGCGCACGACGGATGGGCATTGGTTTGTCGATGGGGTCGGGGTCGGCGGCCTCGGCGAACCCGACGACGTGCTCGATCTCGGCAATTCCGGGACCTCCGCGCGGCTCCTGCTCGGCATCCTCGCGACCCACCCGTTCACTGCGTTTGTGACCGGCGATGCGTCGCTGCGGCAGCGGCCCATGCGGCGCGTCACCGATCCCTTGGCGCAATTCGGCGCGCAATTCTGGAGCCGCGACGGCGGGCGGCTGCCGCTCGCGGTGCATGGCACCGCCGATCCGGTGCCGATCGAATACCGCCTGCCGGTGCCGTCGGCCCAGGTCAAATCGGCGGTATTGCTGGCCGGCCTCAATACACCGGGCGAGACCAGCGTGATCGAGACCCAGCCGAGCCGCGACCACACCGAGCGCATGCTCGGCCATTTCGGCGCCCTGATCGCGATCGAGCCGCTCCCCGCGGGCGGGCGGCGGATTGCGGTGACGGGCCAGCCGGAGCTGACGGCGGCACCGGTCGTCGTGCCCGGCGACATATCGTCGGCCGGCTTCCCGCTGGTCGCGGCGCTGATCGTGCCGGGGTCCGACGTCACAATCGCCAATGTCGGCCTCAACCCGACGCGGGCCGGCCTGCTCGACTGTTTGCGCGAGATGGGCGCCGACATCGCGCTGCAAAACGAACGCGTCGCGGGCGGCGAGCCGGTTGCCGATCTGCGGGTACGCGCCGGCGAATTGCGCGGCGCCGATATCCCGCCCGAGCGCGCGCCGACGATGATCGACGAATACCCGATCCTGGCGGTCGCCGCCGCGTGCGCGCGCGGCCGCACAATCATGCGTGGCGTGGCCGAGCTCCGGGTCAAGGAGAGCGACCGGCTCGCCGGCATCGCCGAGGGCTTGCAGGCGTGCGGCGCCAAGGTTGTGGTCGAGGGCGATGACCTGATCGTCGAGGGCGACGGCCGGCCGCCCAAGGGCGGCGCCGCAATCGCCACCCGGCTCGACCACCGCATAGCGATGGCGTTCCTCGTGCTGGGCCTCGGTACGCGCGAGCCGGTGCGGATCGACGACGCACGCCCGGTCGCCACCAGCTTCCCCGATTTCGTGCCGCTGATGGCGCGGCTCGGCGCCCACTTCGACGGGATGGGGTGAGCCGAGCCAAGGAGGCGTTGACCGCGAAGAGGCCGACGCCGACAATCGGCTGGCGGCGATGGAGGCGGACATGCCGAATTGGCGGCTCAGCGGCGATTATTTCGAGAATTGCAACTGCACGGTCGCCTGCCCTTGCCTGGTCTCGGCGGCCGCGCCGATGACGGCGCGGCCGACCGAGGGCGCCTGCGACGTTCTGCTCGCCTTCCACATCGACAAGGGTGACTACGACGGGACAGCGCTCGACGGTCTCAACGTCGTGCTGGCCGCGCATGCACCGGGACCGATGGCGAACGGCAACTGGAGCGCCGCCGCCTATATCGACGAGCGTGCCGACGACCGGCAGATGGCAGCCTTGGGTGCGATCTTCACCGGCGCCGAGGGAGGACCGATGGCGGCGTTTGCACCGCTGATCACGACGCATCTCGGTGTCAACAAGGTGCCGATCCGCTATGCGATCGACGGCAAGGGCCGCTCGGTGGAAATCCCCGGGGTCGCCAGCATGGCGGTCGAGCCGATCCCGACAATGCATCCGAATGGCGAGATCTGGGCCAATCTCGGCCATCCGGTCGCGCCCGATCGCATTGCGCTCGCAGTCGGCAAGCGCGGCAGCACGTTCGCCGATTACGGCATGCGCTGGGACAATTCCGGCCGGAACGGTCATTACGCGCCGATCAGTTGGTCGAACTAGCCGCCGCCTGTGCGGGCGTTCGTCGTCGCGATCGACGGCCCGGCCGCGTCCGGCAAGGGCACGTTGGCGCGCCGTCTCGCCGCGCAGTTCCGCTTCGCGCATCTCGATACCGGCCGGCTCTACCGCGCGACGGCCGCTCTCGTGCTCGCGGCGGGCGGCGATCCGGCCGATCCCGAGACGGCCGCGGCGGCGGCGCGGCGGGTCGATCCGACGCGCCTCGACGATCCGGCATTATCCGACGAGGCGGTGGCGCGTGCCTCCTCGGTGGTCGCCGCG
>DATEKP010000408.1:0-3862 GCA_035277405.1 Allostellaceae bacterium
AGACATGCGCCGGCCGCGCGATCGGGCTGATCTCGGTGACGACCGCGTCGGAAATCCGCTTGTGCAGTTCGGGGCTCGCCTGCGCGCCGGGTTTCAGCGCGACGTAGAGGTCAGGCACGCGGCCCTTGACCTGATCGGCGACGGGCACGACCGCCGCCTCCGCCACCTCCTGCACGGTCAGCGCCGCCGACTCGATCTCCTTGGTACCGAGCCGGTGGCCGGCGACGTTGATCACGTCGTCGATGCGGCCGAGGATGCGGTAATAGCCGTCGGCCGACTGAACCGCGCCGTCGCCGGCGAAATACGGCCAGTCGCGCCAGTCCTTGCTGTTCTTGTCCTTGCAGTAGCGCTCGTAATACTGGCGGACGAAACGGTCGGGATCGCCCCAGATGGTCTGGAAGATGCCGGGCCACGGGTTCCTGATGCAGATGTTGCCGGCCTTGCCGGCGCCCTTGGCGATCTCGTTACCGTCCTCGTCATAGATGACCGGGTGGATGCCCGGGAGGGCGGGCCCGGCGCTGCCCGGCTTCATCGCGTGCATGCCGGGCACCGTGCTGCACAAAAACCCGCCGGTCTCGGTCTGCCACCAGGTGTCGCAGATCACCGCCGCGCCCTTGCCGACGACGCTGTGGTACCAGCGCCAGACCTCCGGCTCGATCGGCTCGCCGACCGTCGTCATGTGCTTGAAATGGTAGTTGTAGTTGGCCGGCTCGTCGGGGCCGGCGCGGCGCAAGGCGCGGATCGCGGTCGGCGAGGTGTGGAAGATGTTGACGTCGAGGTCCTCGGCGATGCGCCACGGCCGCCCGGCATCGGGATAGGTCGGCAGCCCCTCGTAGATGACCGACGAGGCGCCGAGCGCCAGCGGCCCGTAGACGATGTAGGAATGGCCGGTGATCCAGCCGATATCGGCCATGCACCAGTAGACGTCCTCCGGGTGCACGTCCTGGATGTATTTGGTCGTCGCGGCGACATAGGCGAGATAGCCGCCGGTGCCGTGCTGGCACCCCTTGGGCCGCCCGGTGGTGCCGCTCGTGTACATCAGGAAGAGCGGCGCCTCTGAGGGCATCTGCTCCGGTTCGATCCGGCGGCGGCGATACTTCGGCAGGACATCATTGACGATATGGTCGCGCCCCGGCACGACCGGCGTCGGGCTCGAGTATTTGCCCGGATGGCGCTGCCAGATCAGCACCTTCTCGACCTTGTGGCCCTGCGCCGCGGCGTCCTCGGCGGCGATGTCGGCCTTCTCCTTCTGGTCCTGCAAGGTGCCGCCGCGGTAATAGCCGTCGGTCGTGATCAGCACGCGGCTCTGCGAGTCGACGATGCGGTCGGCGCAGGCCTTGCCGCTGAAGCCGCTGAACACCTGGCTATGGATGACGCCGAGACGGGCGCAGGCCAGCATCGTAATCGGCAATTCGACGACCATCGGCATGTGCAGCGTGACGCGGTCGCCGGGCTTCAGGCCGCAGAAATCCTTGAGCAGCGCGGCAAATTCGTTCACCCGGACATGCAGTTCCTGATAGGTCACGTGCTGGATCGGCTCGTCCTCGAGCTCCGGCACGAAATGAATTGCCGTCTTGTTCTTGTTCTTCGCGAGATGGCGATCGACGCAGTTGTGGCAGGCGTTGAGGCGGCCACCGACAAACCACTTCCAGAACGGGGCGTTGCCGGTGTCGAGCGTCTTGTCCCAGCGCTTCGACCAGTCGAGCAGCTCGGCGTATTCGTCGAAGCACTGGGGAAAATTGGCGAGATCGAACCGCTGGTAGACGCCCTTGTCGGTCAAATTGGCTTGGGCGACGAAGCTGGCAGGCGGCTCGAAAAGCCTTTCTTCCTGCCAATGAACCGCAATCTCGGCTTCGGATACGTCGATCTGATCTGCCATTTTTCTTGCTCCTGAGATCGTGCGCGGAAGCCGGGCGACGCTGGGCGAATGTCCGGGCTAGTTCAGTTTAACGCCAACCGCCCGGGTTTTGAAGGCCGCGGCCGGACGGGCCGGGATCGCTATAGGCTGATGCCGGCCAGCGCGGCGAGCCGCGGCACGTCGCGGATCGCGAGCCGGTCCTTGTCGACGACGGCGATCCCGTCGTGCCGCAGGCGGTTCAGCGTACGGTTGACATGCGCACCGGTCAGCCCCAGCGCGTCGGCGATGTGCTGCCGCCGCAGCGGGAACGGGCAGTCGAGCGGGTCCACCCGGACGCTGTGCCGCTGCCGCAGATATAGGCTCAGCATCAGAAAGGCGAGCCGCTGCACGGCATCGCAGCAGCCGACCGCCGTCAGCAATTCGTCGACCCGCTCCGCTTCGGCGGCGAGATGGCGGGCGAGGCGCAGCGCCAGCTCGGGTTCGCTGCTGAATGCGTCGGTCACCAGCCGCGCGTCCAACACGCTGACGCGCAGCGCCGTCAGGCTGTGCACCGAATGTCCACCGACGCCGAGCAGTACGGGATGCAGCCCAACCAGTTCGCCGGGCATCAGAAAGTCGAGAATCTGGCGGCAGCCGTCGCCGTCGCGCCGAAAACGAAAGGCCCAGCCCTGCACGATGCGATAAACGCCGGCGCCGACTTCGCCGGCGGCGAGCAGCGGCCGGTTCGGCGGCAGGCTCATCGCGCGCAGCGTCAGCCGATCGATCAGCCGCGCCGCGCCCTCGCCAAGCGACCGGAATACGTCCTGCGTATAACGATCGCTGCGTCCGCCAACCACGGCAACACCAAGTCTGCGCGGCGTAAATCTCAGTTAAAAATAACGGAAAACGCGGCCGGACAAAGGCAAGTCGTGTAACAGCACAACTCTCGCGATGGCGATTTAAGTTTCGTTCTCGTTCCAAACGGATACTGGATGACGCTCAGGCGGCGATCCCGGCGATGCGGCAAATCGTCTGCCACTCGGCAGCACTGACCGGGCACACCGAAAGGCGCGACTGGCGCAGCAGCGCCATGCCGGCGAGCTCCGGCACTCCCTTCATCTCGGCGAGCCCGACTGCGCGCTTCACGGCGGTCAGCGGCGCCACATCGACCATGCCGAACTTGCCGTTCGGATCGCCCGGATCGGGGTAGAACGGCCGCACGACGGTGACGACGCCAACGATCTCCTTGCCCTCGTTCGAATGGTAGAAGAAGGCGCGGTCGCCCTCGCGCATCGCCCGAAGGTTGTTGCTCGCCTGAAAATTGCGCACGCCGTCCCAGTGGGTGCGGCCGTCCTTGACCATCTGCTCCCAGGAATATTTCGCCGGCTCGGATTTCAGCAGCCAGTAGGCCATTCCGCTCCTCCCCATTCGTCATTCCCGCGCAAGCGGGAATCCAGAGCTACCGATCCGGCGCTTGCCCCTGGACCCCCGCTTTCGCAGGGGCGACGCTGCATCATTTTTACGGCACCACCTTTTGGCCTGTCATCCGCTGAGCGGATAATCGGCCTGGTCTTCGTACACCGAGCCGGCCTTGGTCGGAAAGCTGGCGATCAGGCTGAAACGATCGACCGGCAACGGCTCGGCGCGGAACCCCGAATTGGCGGCAAGAAACGCGGCGAGCTTGTCGAGTTCGGGGGCGCGCAGCCGCGCCAGGGTCACGTGCGGCGCGAATTTGCGCGTCTCGGGCGCCAGGCCGGCGCGGATCAACGCCTGCTCGATCTTGTCGCGCAGCCCGACCAGTCCGGGGTCGCGCTCGACCCCGACCCACAGGGCGTGCGGCCGGCTGCCGCCGAACGTGCCGGTGCCGGCCAGCCGCAGCGCAAACGGGCGCGCCTTCAGCCGCCCCAGCGCCTCGTCGACATCGGCGGCGAGCGCCTCGTCGATCTCGCCGATAAAGCGCAAGGTCAGGTGCAGATTGCCGGGATCGACCCATTTCGCGCCGGGCACGCCGCCGCACAGCAGCGA
>DATEKP010000409.1:0-2840 GCA_035277405.1 Allostellaceae bacterium
CTCGCCCGGATCGTATTCGCCGAGCGCGCCGCGCGGCTCCATCGAGTTGACGACGATGCGGTTGTTGACGAGCGTCAGCGAAATGCGGTGGCGCGCCTGCGCCTGCGCCCGCGCCACCGCGGCGGCGTCGCCGACCTCCCAGTCGAAACAGATATTGCCGGGATGCGTATCCCATACCGTCGGCTGGCCCGGTTCCAGCGCGGCGCCGGTCTCGACAATGGCCGGCAGCGGCGCGTAATCGATCTCGATCAGCTCGGCGGCGTCGCGCGCCCGCGCCGCCGTGTCGGCGATGACCATCGCCACGGAGTCGCCGACATGGCGCACCCGGTCGGCGGCGAGGGCCGGGTGCGGCGGCATCTGCATTTGCGATTTGTCGCGATTGGTCAGCGCACTGACGCAGGGGATCGTGCCGACGCCGTCGGCCGCCAGATCAGCGCCGGTCAACACCGCGACGACGCCCGGCGCCGCTGCCGCTTCTGCCGTATCGATGCCGCGGATGACGGCATGCGCGTGCGGCGAGCGCAGCAGTGCCGCGTGCGCCTGACGCGGCCGGACGATATCGTCGAGATAATGGCCATGCCCGGTCAGAAAGCGCCGGTCCTCGACCCGGCGCACCGGCTGGCCGATGCCGAACTGCGTCATCATTCCTCCGCCCTCGGCTCCAGGCTCAACATAGGGTGCGGCCGGGCGAGCGTCCAGCATAGTAACGGTGACAGTTTACTAATTGCGCCTCTGCTGTTGCAAACCCACAGTCGTGTGACGCAATTAGTAAACTGTCACCGTTATTCCACTGTTATTCCTCGTCATTCCCGCGCAAGCGGGAACCAGGGGCGCCTGCTCCGTCGCCTGCCCTGGATGCCCGCTTGCGCGGGCATGACGACATAAGAAAAAACGGAAGATCAGGCGGGCACGACGGCGCGGCGGTCGAGGCGCTGCAGCAAGGCATCGCCGAGCAGGTTGCAGGCGATCACGGTCAGGAAGATCATCGCGCCGGGGTAGACCGCCAGGAGCGGCGCCGTCGCGATCAGCTCCTGCGCGTTGCTCAGCATCGTGCCCCAGCTGGCGAGCGGCGGCTGGATGCCCAGGCCAAGAAAGCTCAGCACCGATTCCAACAGGACCACGTCGCCGACGCTCAATGTCGTCGCAACGGTCAGCGGCGCCAGCACGTTGGGCAGGATGTGCATCCACAGGATGTGCGGCGTGCCGGCGCCGAGGCTCTGCGCGGCGCGCACAAAATCGCGGCCGCGCGTGACCAGCGCCGCGCCGCGCACCAGCCGCGCCGCCGTCGTCCAGCCGACCAGCACCGCGAGCGCGACGATGCGCAAGAGGCTCGCCTCGTCGGAGCGGGCGAGACCGGCCGGCACGCCGAGCTTCTTCAGATCGAGCGCCGCCAGCACGATCAACAGCGGCAACAGCGGCAGCGCGATGACCGCATCGACAAAGCGCATCGCCAGCCGGTCGGTCCAGCCGCCGAGATAGCCGGCAACGAGGCCGATCAGCGTGCCGAGCGCCGCCGCGGTCAGCGCCGCGGCGATCCCGATCGTCAGCGACACGCGGCCGCCTTCCGCCAGCCGCAACAAGACGTCGCGGCCCAGCTCGTCGGTGCCGAGCGGGTGCGCGAACGACGGCAGGGCTAGGCGATGCGCGAGATCGACCATGCTCGGATCGAGGCCGAGCCTGGCGCCGAGCGGCGGCGCGGCGAACGACAGGAGCGCGATCGCCGCCAGCAGCAGCAGCGGCAATCTCACCGATAGGCGACCCGCGGGTCGAGCCAGCCATAGGCGAGGTCGGCGGCAAGGTTGGCCACCATCGCCGTCGCCGCGGCGAGCAGCAGGGCCGCCAGCGCCAGGTTGTAATCGTTGCCCATCACCGCGTCGAAGATCAGCTTGCCCATGCCGGGATAGGCGAACATCGTCTCGGTGACGAGCGCGCCCGAGACGAGGCCGCCGAACGACAGCGCCAGGATCGTCGTCACCGGGATCATCGCCGCGCGCAGCGCGTGGTGCAGGATCACCCGCGCCTCGCTCGCGCCCTTGGCGCGGGCGGTGCGGATATGGTCCTGCGCCAGGGCCTCGCGCATCGCGGCGCGGACATAACGCGTGTAGCCGCCGACGCTGGCGAGGGTCAGCGTCGCGACCGGCAGGACGAGGTGGCGCAGGCGGTCGCCGATGCCGCCGCCTTCGCTTGCGCCGAGGCCGCCGGCCGGCAGCCAGCCGAGGCCGGCGGCGAACACCAGGATCAAGACGATCGCCAGCCAGAAGGTCGGCACCGACACGCCGGCGAAGCAGCCGAGATTGATCGCCGTGTCGAGCCGCGAGCCGGGCCGCCGCGCCGCCGCAATGCCGAGCGGCAGCGCGATCGCCAGTGCCAGCGCGAAGCTCGTTCCCATCAGCATGAGCGAGTTGCCGAGCCGCGGCACGAGCGCCGACCACACCGGCGCCGCGAACAGGCGCGAATAGCCGAGATCGCCGCCGAGCGCCGCACCGGCCCAGGCGAGATAGCGCGCGACGAGCGGCCGGTCGAGGCCGTAGACGGCCTTGAGCCGCGCCAGGTCGGCCGCCGTCAGATGCGGGTCGCCCTGGCGCATCAAATCGATCGGGTCGCCCGGCATCAGCCCGATCAGCGCGTAGATCACAAACGACATCAGCGCCAGCAGCGCCGCGATCTCCAACAGGCGGATGCCGGCGAAGCGGATCATTTCAACACGCCGCGAAATCGGTCCGGGCGGCCGGCGAGAGCCCCTCTCTCGCATTGCGGGAGAGGGTGGCGGTCGCGCCCGCGACCGCCGGGTGAGGGCGAGTGCGCGGCAATTTGCCCCCTCACCCCAACCCTCTCCCCCG
>DATEKP010000410.1:0-2245 GCA_035277405.1 Allostellaceae bacterium
CCTGCCCTCTCCCGTGAACGGGGAGAGGGAACCCTGTTGCTGACGGTAGTGCGTCTCTCCCTCTCCCCGCCTGCAGGGAGAGGGCCGGGTGAGGGGCAACGCGGCGATGCTGACTGAAGCACCGGGCGAGGCGTATCTATCCAACACGCCGGTGCTGTCCTCGCATGCCGGGACTCAGCCTGACCTGCTGCTGCGCTGGAACGCGATCCCGCCCGATGCGGCGTCGATCGACGTCGTTGTGCATCTGCACGGCTTTTCGCAGCAAGGCGGCGCGATGTCGCTCGCCGAGAAGACGGCGCGCAGCGGCCTCGACCTCGCGGGCCGCCGCCGCCCGACCCTCGCCGTGCTGCCGCGCGGCAACTGGATTCGCCACACCTGGTACGATTTCCCGGCGCTGATCAACGGCGGCCTTGACCTGCTGGTCGATTATGCCCTCGCGCAGTTCGCAGCAGACCGCGCCCTCGAAGTCGCTCGCCTGATCCTGACCGCGCATTCCGGCGGCGGCATGCCGGCGCTCGACGCGATCGCGACCACCCGCCGGCAGCCCGATGAGCTGCACATCTTCGATGGGCTGTACGGGCGCGATCCGGCGAGCGGCGATCCGCTGCGCGGTATCGAGATTGTCGACGCCTGGCTTGCCCATCGCCTGGCGCGCGAGCCGGAGCGTCCCGGCGCGCTGCGCGTCGTCTATATTGAGCGCCAGACCGGGCCGTTTTCGCGCGCGGTCGCGCGGTTGATAGAAAAACGCCTCGCCGCCGCGCACCGCGGCTTGGCAGCGATCCTGGCGCCGCGCTACCGCGTCGAGCGCTCGGGCGTGCCGCACGGCTACGTCGCCGCGATCTGCGGCCCGCCGCTGCTCGCCGACCCCGCCGCCGACATCGACTGGTCGCGCATCTGACGCACGCGGTCATTGCGAGGAGCGCAGCGACGACGCAATCTCAATGCCGCGAACCCGGGCGCGGGATTGCTCGCTTCGCTCGCAATGACAGCGAGGGCACAGGCTGATGGGCGTTCTCGACGGCATTCGCGTGCTCGATTTCGGCCGCTACATTGCCGGGCCGTTCTGCGCCGCGCTGTTGGGCGATCTCGGTGCCGAGGTCATCCGCATCGAGCGCCTCGGCGGCGGGGAGGACCGCTTTTTCATCCCGGTCGGCGGTGCCGCGGATGGCGGCGGCGCGATGTTTCTGGCGATGAACCGCAACAAGCGCGGCATGACGCTGGACCCGGCGGCGCCGAAGGGCCGCGAGATCGTGCGACGGCTGGTCGCCACCGCCGATGTCGTCGTCGCCAACCTGCCGCCCTCGGTATTGCGCGCGCTGGCGCTCGATCTCGACAGCCTGCGCGCGACCAAGCCCGACATCATCCTGACGACGGTCACGGGGTTCGGCGCCGGCGGGCCCTTGTCGCACAAGCACGGCTTCGACGGCATCGGCCAGGCGATGAGCGGCGCCGTCTATCTGTCGGGGCAGCCGGAGCAGCCGATTGCCGCCAAGGTGCCGTGGGTGGATTTCGGCACCGCCTGTCTCTCGGCTTTCGGCACGCTGGCGGCGCTCTACGAGCGCGGCAAGACCGGGCATGGCCAGAAGGTCGAGGGCGCGCTGCTGCGCACCGCGATCGCCTTCGCCAATTCCGTGCTGATCGAGCAGGCGCTGACCGGCGTCGATCGCGTCGCGACCCTCAATCGCGGCTTCAACTCGGCCCCGGCCGATTATTTCCGCACGACTGACGGGTGGATCGTCGCCACCGTGATCGGCCAGCCGATGTTCCGCCGCTGGTGCCGTATGGTCGGCGCCGAAGACTGGCTCGCCGACCCGCGCTTCGCCGACGACCAGGCGCGCGCCGACCATGGCGAACTGATCTCGGCGCGCATGGCCGAATGGTGCGCCGGGCGCAGCTGCGCCGAGGCTCTGGCCGCGCTCGAACAAGCGAGCATCGTCGCTGGCCAGGTCTATTCGCCGCAGCAGGCGCTCGACGATGCGCATATCCGCGCCGCGCATCTGCTCGAAGAGCATGCGCATCCGGCGCTCGGCCGGACCGTGCCGCTGGCGCCGACGCCAATCGATCTGTCGGAGACGCCGGGCACCTACCGCCGGCCGGCGCCGCGCCTCGGCGAGCACACCGACGAAATCCTCGCGAGCCTCGGCTACGATGCCGCCGAGATCGCGGCACTGCACGCGGAGCGGGTGGTGTGATGAGCAAAGCCTTCGTCAAGGAAAGCGACGACGAGCATATCCGCGCCGCGCAT
>DATEKP010000411.1:0-11049 GCA_035277405.1 Allostellaceae bacterium
CATCGCCTTGACGACGTTGCCGGCAAAGCTTGGGTGCAGATCGCCCCAGAAGCTGACGGCGCGGCCGTCTTCGCCGAGGCTCATCAGCACGCGCACTTCTTCCGGCTTGGCGACCCGCTCCGGTGCTGCCGGGTTGCCCTCTTCGTCGAGCGCGCGGAAATAGCGGCCGTCGAGCGCGGCATGCGCGGGGTCCTCGCGCGCCAGCACGGTATTGGGCTGGGTGCCGGCGGCGACCAGGATCGTGCGCGCCGGCAAGACCACCTCCTCGCCGGGCCCCTGGTCCGGCATCGGACGGTGCCCGCCGACTTCGGCCGGGGCATGGCGGGTCATACGCAAGGCCGCGGCCTGCTCGAACAGATCGACCTCGACCGCCTCCGGGGTCAGCATCTCGGCGAAGCGGATGCCTTCCTCCATCGCCTTCGCCACCTCCTCGTGATTCAGGGTGTAGCTCGGCGCGTCGATTAGGCGGCGGCGATAGGCGATCGTCACGCCGCCCCAGCCGTCGATCAGCCTGGCGAAACCCGGCGCCCCGCCCTCCTTCGCCGCTCTCTCGCGCTCGGCGCGCAATGCCTTGGCATGCGCGATGAATTCGTCGGCGACCTCGCGCTCGGCGCCGTTCCACTCGGCGCGCACCGCCTGGGCGCCGCGCTCGGCCGCCAAGGTCTCGTAGCGCCGGAGGAATTTCTCGACCTGCACCGGATAATAGGCGAGCGCCTCGGTGGCGGTGTCGATCGCGGTCAGCCCGCCGCCGATCACGACGACCGGCAGGCGCACCTGCAGATTGGCGATGCTGTCTTCCTTGGCGGCGCCGGTCAATTGCAGCGCCATCAGGAAATCGGAGGCTTGGCGCACCCCCGGCACGAGGCCGTTCTGCATCGGGATCACGGTCGGCCGTCCGGCGCCGGCGCACAGCGCGATATGGTCGAAGCCGAGCGCGAAGGCGCTGTCGATCGAGAGCGTGCCGCCGAAGCGCACCCCGCCATACATCGCGAATTCGGCGCGGCGCTCCAGCAGCAGGCGGATGATCTTCAGGAAATTCTTGTCCCACCGCACGGTGATGCCGTATTCGGCGACGCCGCCGAACCCGGCCATCGTGCGCGCGTCGAGGCGTTCATATAGCTGCGACACATCGCGGATCGGCGCGAACTTCACGCGCTCGCCGGTGGGCAATACGCCGGAAATTTCGGGGGGCAGCGGCTCGATCTTGAGGCCGTCGATCGCCGCGACGAAATGCCCGTCATTGATCAGGTGGTGCGCCAGGTTGAACCCGGCCGGGCCGAGGCCGACCGCCAGCACCTTGTACCCCGATTGCGGCTTCGGCAACGGCCGGCGCAGGTCGAGCGGGTTCCACCGCGTCAGCAAACCGTAGATTTCGAAACCCCACGGCAGCGCCAGCACGTCCTTCAAGGTGCGCGTCTCGATCTGCGGGATATCGACCGGGTCCTGCCGCTGATAGATGCAGGCCTTCATGCAGTCGTTACAGATGCGGTGGCCGGTGGCGGCGCAGAGCGGGTTGTCGACCGCGACGATGGCGAGCGCGCCGATCGAGTTGCCGCGCGCCTTCACGAGGTTCATCTCGGAGATTTTCTCGTCGAGCGGGCAGCCGGCCAGGGTCACGCCGAATACGCTCTTCCTGAAGCCGCCGTCCTTTTCGTGCAGCCCCGAGCGGCAGCTGTCCTTCTGCTGGTTGTGGCACCAGATGCAGTAATTGGCCTGATCGAGCGCGCCGGCGAGGTCGGTGCCGGCGTCGGTCAACTGGAAGCCGTCGCGCGCCCGCCAATGCTCTTCGGGCAGGCGCAGCATCGTCACGCCGTCGCGCTCGACGGTCGCGGCCGGCACCAGATGGTGCATGTCGAGCCGGTGCGGCACCTTGAACAACAGGCCGCGCATGTGCTTCGCCTGCCCGGCGGGGGCCAGCGTCGCCCAGGCGGCATATTCGAGCGCCGCCTTCAGCGGCAGCTTGTGCGCCGCCTCGTCGTCGAGCCAGCGCGACACCGCCTCCGCATAGCGCAATTCCCACGCCAGCACGCCGCGCCGCGTCGCGAAATCCACCGGTGCGCCGCCGATCAGCGCATCGAGCTCGCGGGCCAGCTTGTTGCCGTCGAGCGCGGCGGCCTCGGCCTCCTTGATCTCCTTGACAGCGCGGCGCTGCACGAACAGGCGCTTCGTCGCGTAAAGCGGCCCCAGCTCATCGTGCTGCGCCTGCGATTTCCGCACCTCGCCGGCAATGCCGAACAGCTCGCCGATAAAATCTTCGAGATAGGGCGCCAGATCGACCAGCAGGTCGCTTTCGCCCTTGCGGTCGAGCGTATCCGGATCGGCGCGCGCCGCCATCAGCCGGTCGTGCAATGCGACATCGCCCGTCGCGAGATGCGCAACGAAGGCGCGGTCGAGCCGGATCAGCCCGTTGCGTTCGTAAAGATCGGGGAAGGTCAGCCCATGCTGCAGGGCAAGCTCGCTCATGCCCCGCTAATTAGGCGAGGAGAGCGGCGGAAACCAGCCCGCAAATCGCCGCGACAGGATTGCAGCGGCGCCGCGGCGCTTTCGCGCAAACGGGCAATCGTGCATTGTGTCGGCCTGCGTCTCAACCCTGCCTGGAGCCTCAGGAATGACCGACACGACCGAATACGTCCCGCCCAAGGTATGGACCTGGACCAAGCCGAGCGGCGGGCGGTTCGCCAATATCAACCGGCCGATCGCCGGCGCGACGCACGACAAGGAATTGCCGGTCGGGCGCCATCCGCTGCAGCTCTATTCGCAGGGCACGCCGAACGGCGTCAAGGTCACGGTCATGCTCGAAGAGCTGCTGGCGAAGGGGCACAAGGGCGCCGAGTACGACGCCTGGCTGATCCGCATCGGCGAGGGCGACCAGTTCGGCAGCGGCTTTGTCGCGATCAACCCGAATTCGAAAATCCCGGCGATGGTGGACCGCAGCGGCCCCAAGCCGATCCGCATCTTCGAGACCTGCGCGATCCTGATGCATCTCGCCGAAAAATTCGGCGAGTTCCTGCCGACGGAGCCGGCGGCGCGCGCTGAATGCCTGTCGTGGCTGTTCTGGCAGATGGGCAGCACGCCCTATGTCGGCGGCGGGTTCGGCCATTTCTACGCCTATGCGCCGGTCAAGATCGAATACGCGATCGACCGCTTTACGATGGAGACGAAGCGGCTCCTCGACGTGCTCGACCGCCGGCTCGGCGAGAGCGAATACGTCGCCGGCCCCGACTACACGATCGCCGACATCGCGATCTGGCCGTGGTATGGCGGGCTCGTCAAATTCAACCAGTATGGCGCGACCGAATTCCTGGCGGTGCACGAGTACAAGAATGTGCAGCGCTGGGCCGACCAGATCTACGCGCGCCCGGCGGTCAAGCGCGGCCGCATGGTCAACCGCACCGCCGGCAGCCCGTCCGAGCAATTGCACGAGCGCCACGACGCCAGCGATTTCGAGACGAAGACGCAGGACAAATTGGCGGCGAATTAGGGGCGGAATTCCGAAGATCTTGTCGTCCCTGCGCAAGCAGGGACCCACGTCCAAACCGCTCAGGAGGCGGCCCGGTGGGTCGCCGCTTGCGCGGGGCCTTTGTGCTGCGAGACAAAGTCGGGCTGCAATGCTGTCGTGCGTCCTTCGAGACGCGCCCGTCGGGCGCTCCTCAGGATGAGGTAAACCTTTAATGGCTCTAACAAAAAACCTCATCCTGAGGAGCCCGCGCAGCGGGCGTCTCGAAGGACGCACGGACCTTTGCCCGAGGCGCTCAGAGGGGTGTGCAAAGTCCCGGCTTGCGCCGGGACGACACTTTGATTGAATGAATTGCAGGTTCGGCACACAGGAGAGAGGAGCAATTCATGGCCGTGCAGCTTGCCGCCCGGCGCAACGCCGTGCGCGACCAGGTGACTCCGGTAGAATGGGCCGCCCGCGTCGAACTGGCGGCCGGCCACCGCGTGCTGGCGCATTACGGCGTCAACGACCTGACCTACAACCATTTCGGGCTGCGCGTGCCGGGCGAGCCCGACCATATGCTGATCAAGCGCACCGACTGGATGTTCGGCGAGGTCACCGCCTCCTCGCTGCTCAAGGTCGATTTCGCCGGCAACGTCGTGATGGACACCGATGTCAACAGGATCAAGGGCGGCGCGTTGATCATCCATGCCGGCCTGCTGAAAGGCCGGCCCGACCTCAACGCGACCTTGCACACCCACACGGTCGCCGGCATGGGGGTCGCGGCGCACAAATTCGGCCTGTTGCCGATCAACCAGCACGCGATCCGCTTCTACGGCGAGATCAGGTACCACGCGTTCGAGGGCTTCGAATTCGACGACGAGATGACGCCGAAACTGCTGCGTGACCTCGACGGCGGCCATTTCATGATCCTGCGCAATCACGGCGTGCTGGTGTGCGGCGGCGGCGTCGCCGAATGCGTCGTCGGCCATCATTTTCTTGAGATGGCCTGCCAGGGCCAGGTCGCGGCATTGGCGGCGGGGGAGGGGAATTACACCGTCCCGAGCGAGGCGGCTTGCGCCTACGGGCACAGCCAGTTCGTGTCCGGGGGCAATTTCCTGACCGGCGCCAAGGATTGGGCCGCCTGCCTGCGCCTCGCCGACCGCCTCGACCCGTCCTACAAGGAGTGACCGGCATGGCACTCGACGTGCCGGCGCTGCGCGTCGACACGCCCGGCGTCGCCAACATCGTGCACTTCAACAATGCCGGCGCCGCATTGCCGCCGCGTCCGGTGCTTGACGCGGTGACGGCGCACCTCGCGCGCGAGGCCGAGATCGGCGGCTACGAGGCGGCGGCCGAAGCCGAGCACCGCATTGCCAATTTCTACGAGGCGGTCGCGGCGCTGATCGGCGCCGGGCATGACGAGATCGCGTTTGTCGAAAGCGCGACGCGCGCCTGGGACATGGCGTTCTACGCGATCCCATTCCGGCCCGGCGACCGCATTGTCACCGCGCGCGCCGAGTACCTGTCGAACTATCTCGCCTTTCTGCAGATGAAGGCGCGCGCCGGGATCGAGATCGACGTCGTCGGCGACGACCCCGCGGGGCAACTTGACCTCGCCGCGCTCGACCGCGCGATCGGCCCGCGCACAAGGCTGATCGCCGTGACGCATGTGCCGACGCAAGGCGGCCTCGTCAACCCGGCGGAGGAGGTCGGCCGGATTGCGGCGCGCCACGGCGTTCTCTACCTGCTCGACGCGTGCCAATCGGTCGGCCAGCTCGCCGTCGATGTGCGGCGGATCGGCTGCCATATGCTGGCGGCGACCGGCCGCAAGTACCTGCGGGGCCCGCGCGGCACCGGCTTTCTCTACGTGCGGCGCGACACGATCGGCCGGCTGGAGCCGCCGTTCGTCGATCTCGCCTCCGCGTCGTGGCGCGACGATGGCGGCTTGGCGCTGCGCGACGACGCGCGCCGCTTCGAGGGCTGGGAGCGCTTTGTCGCCGGCCAGATCGGCCTCGGCGTCGCCGCCCGCTACGCCCTGCGCATCGGCATCGATGCGATCGAGGCGCGGGTCAAGGGGCTCGCCCAATCGCTGCGGCGCGAGCTGGCGGCGCTGCCCGGCATTGGCGTGCACGATCGCGGCGCCGAGCAATGCGGCATCGTCACGTTTCTGAAAGACGGAGAGGCGCCGCGCCGTACCAAGGAGCGGCTCGGCGCGATGAACATCAACGTCCATGTCTCGGGCTCGCCCGGCGTGCCGGCGCTCGATCTGCCGGCGCGCGGTCTCGACGCGCTGGTCCGCGCCAGCCTGCATTACTACAACGACGAGGGCGAAGTGGAGCGCTTCGTCCGCGCCGTCGCGGGATAGCTGCCGGCGCGCGGGGCATGGCAGCGGCTCGCCTGCGGCATTTCGCCTTTGGCGATGGTCGTTTATACTGGCCGGGAATCCAGGAGGGAGCATTCGGATATGGCACCAGCGCAAGGCAGGTTCACGGCCGGGCCGTTGACGTTCACGGTCAAGCACGAGTTGTGGGACGGCAATATCCAGGATCACTGCGACCAGGGCGTCGTCATCGACGTCAAGGCCGAGGTCACCGGCAAGGAAACGACGCTGCTCCGCTTCAACTGCTTTGACCAGGAGAAGAGCTACATCTACGGGCCGGAAAACGACAATCTGGAGGTTGCCGGGCCGGAAATGCTGGGCGGCGGGGCGCTGACCAATCTCTACCGCATGGACCCGACCGTCGACGGCAACCCGATCGGCTGGACCATCAAGACATTGCGGACCAAGCTGCCGAAGATGCTGGACCGCGCCGGTTATTCCGCGATCGCGCAAATGGCCGATCTGGGCGAAGTCGAGCGCGTGCTGCCCGAAGTCGAAGCCTGCGCTCGCGAGCTCTATGCGACCAAGCGCAACACCGTGAAGCACAACCGCGGCACCCACATCTTCGAGGCCGGCAATATCCGCTTCGGCCTTGAGATGCGGCGGCTCCCGGTCGGCGACGGCGGCCTGGCGATCCACGTGCTGGCCGATATCGGCGGCACCCCGGGCAAGCACTACACTGAGGAGACCGAGCTGCTCGCCTTCGACCATTTCTGGAACGGCGCGCATTACCACTACGGCCCGCGCAACAAGAACCACCGCATCTACTGGGACCGCACCTTGGTCGAGGACCCGCTGGCGTGGACACTGGAGCAGATCGGCAGCGGCAAATTGAAGGCGATGATCGAGCGGGCCGGCTATCCGGGCATCGCGGCCGATCTCGACGCCGATAAGATCGCCGAAGTCTTCCCGGCGATGAAACAGCAGGCGCTGGCGATGTGGGAGGAAGGCGAGCGGCTGACGGGCCATCCCGGCCTGCCCTTGGAAGTGACGCCGAACCTCGCCGCCGCCGAGTAGCAGACAGGCCGGCGGGACGCCCCTGCTGGGGCATCCCGCCGCGCCCTTCTATTGCGCCGCGGCTGCCAATGGCCGGGCAGCGGCTGCCGGCGCGTGCGCCCGCAGGAAGGTGCCGACGTGGCGCAGCGCCAGCCTGATCTGCTCGGGGTTCGCCTTCCACGGGTAGAGGCTGAGCTGTGCGTTCGGCGCGAGATGCGCGCTTTCGATCGCCACCGCCAGGGGGTGCGCCGGCACGTCGTCCGGCAGGATCAGCACCGGCGTCTGGCATTGCCGCACGAAGTCGCGGCTCACGGTGTAAACAAAATCCGCATTGCCCCGGTACATCTTGCGGAGGAATTTCTCGACCGCTTCCATCGTGATTTCGGGCCGGCGCGCGCATAATTCCGGCCCCCAGCCCTTCATGTTGTTGTCGTAGCCGAGGGTCGGCATCGTCGAACGCCAGCCGGAGGGCTGCACCGGCACCGCGGCGACGACGCGGTCGCCGGCCCGCTTCAGCAGGTTCCAGATGAACGGGCCGCCGATGCAGAAGCCGAGCACCATGAACTTGTCGATGCCGAGATGGTCCATCAGCCCGATATGGTCGTCGGTGTGCGAATCCCACGGCCGGTCGGTCTCGAGCGGCCCCGAGGACTGACCACCCTTGGCGTTGCGCAGATCGGCGGAGATGACGCGGTATTGGCCCGAGAACTCCTCGAACGGGTTGAACGGGTGGGTCTTGAGACCCTCAATCGTCGAATTGAGCCCGCCGCCAGGGATCACCAGTAGCGGAAAGCCGGACCCCGTCTCCTCGTAATGAATGCGGACATTACCTCGGTCGTAGAACGCCATGGCTGCGGTCTCCTTTGCGCTGCGTTGATCGGATGGATCAGGGGGGCGGAATCCGGAGCGTAATCCGCCGATGCGGATCGATCCAGCGGCAATCGCTCTGTTAGGAAACGGTTGCGGGCTTCTGGTATACCAAATACCATTGCGTATGCCCGAGGCATTGCCCCGTCCCGCGCCGATCCTCGCCGTCCCGCGGCTCGACACGAGCACGAGCTTCGCCAAGGAGGCCTACGCCGCGCTGAAGCGGGCGATCTGCGCGATGGACATCTACGACCATCCGCACGAAATCCGGCTCGACGAGCGGCGCCTGTCCGAGGGTCTCGGCATCAGCCGCACACCGGTGCGCGAGGCGATGACCCTCCTCGAACAGGAGGGCTTTGTCCGCACTCGGCCGCGCCGCGGCATTTTCGTCGTCAAGAAGACGAAGCGCGAGCTGGTCGAGATGATCACGGTCATGGCGGCGCTCGAAAGCATGGCGGCGCGCCTCGCCGCTTCGCGCGCCACGGGCGCAGAGATTGCCGGCCTGCACCGGCTGATGGATGATTTCTGCAGCGGCCCAAACGGAGCTGGCAGCGGCGCGCGGCTCGACGATTATTCCGAAGCCAATATCGCCTTCCACCAGGCGATCATCAGGATGAGCGGCTGCTCCCTATTGGCCGAAATGACCGAGAATTTGTTCATCCACATGCGGGCGATCCGCAAGATCACAATCCACCAGGACAACCGCGCGGCCCGCTCGATCGCCGATCACATGCAGATCATCGCGGCGCTCGAAGCGCGCGACGCCGATCTTGCCGAGCGCTTGGCGCGGCAGCACGCGCTCGGCCTTGCCGCGCATGTCGCAGAGCACGGCGATTTTCTCGATGCGAGAAGCGTCGATGCGTGAGTTTCCGTCTCCCCCAATTGTCATCCCCGGGCTTGTCCCGGGGATCCACGTGGATGGCCGGGACAAGCCCGGCCATGACGAACTTAAGGAAGAGAACCGACAATGACCAAAGCACTGGAAGGGGTGCGCATTCTCGACATGGGGCATGTCCAGGCGGCGCCGACCGCGACGCAGCTTCTGGCCTGGATGGGCGCCGATGTGATCAAGGTCGAGATGCCGGGGCGCGGCGACATCACGCGCGGGCAGTTGCGCGACGTGAAAGGCGCCGACAGCCTCTATTTCACGATGCTCAATTCCAACAAGCGCTCGATCACGATCAATCTGAAATCGCCGGGCGGCAAGAAGGTGCTCGAAGAGCTGATCGGCAAGTGCGACGTCATGGTCGAGAATTTCGGCCCCGGCGTGCTCGACCGCCAGGGCTTCACCTGGGAGCGCATCCAGCAGATCAATCCGCGCATCAGCTACGCCTCGATCAAGGGGTTCGGCCCCGGCCGCTACGCCGATTTCAAGGCCTATGAGAATGTCGCGCAATGCATGGGCGGCGCGGCCTCGACGACCGGCTGGGAGGACGGGCCGCCGACCGTCACCGGCGCGCAGATCGGCGATAGCGGCACCGGCGTGCACCTCGTCGCCGGCATCCTCGCCGCGCTCTACCAGCGCGAACGGACCGGCCAAGGGCAGCGGATCGAGGTCGCGATGGTCGATTCGGTGCTCAACCTGTGCCGGGTCAAGATGCGCGACCAGCAGCGGCTCAAGGCCGGGCCGCTCGCCGAGTACCCGAACAAGGAATTCGGCGAGGCGGTGCCGCGCGCCGGCAACGCCTCGGGCGGCGGCCAGCCCGGCGCCGCCTTGCGCTGCGCCCCCGGCGGTCCCAACGATTACGTCTACGTGATCATCCAGCCGCCGTGCTGGGCGCCCTTGATGAAGATCGCCGGCCGCCCGGAGCTGATCGAGGACCCGCATTACGCCACCCCCGAGGCGCGGCTGCCGCACATCCCGGAATGCTTCTCGATCATCGAGAAATGGACGATGACCAAGTCAAAATTCGAGGTCATGGCGGCGCTCAACGAGGTCGATGTGCCGTGCGGGCCGATCCTGTCGATGAAGGACATCCACGAGGACCGCGAGCTCTACGAGCGCGGCATGCTGGTCGAGATCGACCACCCCGAGCGCGGCCGCTACGTGCAGGTCGGCATGCCGATCAAATTGTCCGACTCGCCGGCCGACGTGCGGCGCTCCCCACTTCTCGGCGAACACACCGATGAGGTGCTCGGCTGGCTCGGCTACGGCGCCGGCGACATCAAGAAACTGCACGACGACGGGGCGGTATAGCGCGGCCGTATCAGTGGCCGTAGGATGGGCTGAGCGCAGCGAAGCCCATCGATGGTTGGATTAACAACGAGGCAGTGAGACAACGAGATTTCAGCGCAACTGAACCTCGCTGCCTCGCTGCCTCATTGTGAAATTTTGATGAGCTTCGCTGCGCTCAGCCCATCCTACGAGGGTCGATTGGCGCAATCATCACATCACGACCGCCGCATTCATCCGGGCTCGGGCAGGCGGCGCGGGCCGGACAAGCCGAAAGGCCGCCAGGTCGAGCCGGCGGCGCTGGCCGAAATACAGGCATTGCTCGGCGGGCATGAGCGGCGGCGCGATCTCTTGATCGAGCACCTGCATCTGTTGCAGGACCGTTACGGCTGCCTGCACGCGCGACATCTGGTGGCGCTGACCGAGGAGATGCGGCTGCCGCTCGCCGAGGTGTATGAGGTCGCCTCGTTCTACGCGCATTTCGACATCGTCATGGACGACGAGGCGCCGCCCGCTCCGATCACCGTGCGGGTGTGCGACAGCCTTTCGTGCGCGCTGGCCGGCGGCGAGCGGCTGCTCGACGAATTGCGCGAGCGGCTCGGCGACGGGGTGCGCGTCGTGCGGGCGCCGTGCATGGGCGGCTGCGACAAGGCGCCGGCCGTGGCGATCGGCCATGCCTTGCACGAGCATGCGACGGCGGACAGCGTCGCCGCGGCTGTCACGGCCGGCGAGGCGCATCCGCATGTGCCAGCCTATCCCGGCCTCGACCGCTATCGCGCCGAGGGTGGCTACACGCTGCTGGAGGCGTGCCGCTCGGGAGGGCGGACGGCCGATCAGATCGTCGAGGCGCTGGAGCATTCGGGTCTGCGCGGCCTCGGCGGCGCCGGCTTTCCGACCGGGCGCAAATGGCGCTTCGTGCGGCAGGAGGCGAAGCCGCGGCTGCTCGCGGTCAATGCCGACGAGGGCGAACCCGGGACGTTCAAGGACCGCTATTTTCTCGAAACCGACCCGCACCGTTTCCTCGAAGGCATGCTGATCGCCGCCTGGGCGATCGAGGCGTCCGACACCTACATCTACCTGCGCGACGAATACCCGCAATGCCGCGAGGTGCTGGCGCAGGAGATCGCCAGGATCGAGGCGGCGGGGCTCGCGAAGCACACGAGGCTTCATCTGCGGCGCGTGGCGGGCGCCTAT
>DATEKP010000412.1:0-3231 GCA_035277405.1 Allostellaceae bacterium
TTCGTGCTGGCAGCGCGGCGGCACGGCGAGAGCGCGCTGATCGTCGAAGTGCTGACGCGCGAGCACGGGCGCCACGCCGGGCTGGTGCGCGGCGGCCAGACGCCGCGGCGGCGGGCCATTTTGCAACCGGGCAACTTCGTCGCCGCCCTCTGGCGCGGGCGCCTCTCGGAGCATCTCGGCACGCTCGAGTGCGAGCTGATCGAGGCGCACGCCGCCCGGCTGCTCGACGATGCCGACCGGCTCGCCGCGCTCGGCGCCGTGACGGCGCTGCTCGTCGCCGCGCTGCCCGAGCGCGAGCCGCACCCCGACCTCTGCCAATCGCTCGCCGAACTGCTCGCCGCGCTCGATTCGCCCGGCCGGTGGGCGGCGGCCTATGTCGCCTGGGAATGCGGATTGCTGGGTGCGCTCGGCTTTGGCCTCGATCTCGCGCGCTGCGCTGCGACCGGCGCAACCGACGACCTCGCCTATGTGTCGCCGCGCACCGGCCGCGCCGTGTCGCGCGATGCGGGCCGCGCCTATCACGACAAGCTGTTGCCGCTGCCCGAATTTTTGTGGCGTGACGCGCCGGCCGGGCCGGCCGACATCGTCGCCGGCCTGACCTTGACCCGACATTTCCTGCTGCACCACCTGTTGGAGCCGCAGGGCGGCCGAATCCCGGAGGCGCGCGAGCGGCTGATGCAAAGGATGCGGCGACTCGCGATGCCCCCGCAGCCGCTGGTATGATCGGCCGCACATAACCGCGAGGTCTGGTGTCCCTCCCTCAGATTGTCATCCCGGCGAAAGCCGGGACCCACCACTCCGCCGCAGGAGCCTCCGCAAGGTTGGTCCCGGCTTTCGCGGGACCTTTGCACAACCCGCTCGGGCGCGTTGGACAAGCCTCGTGCGTCCTTCGAGACGACCGCTGCGCGGCCTCCTCAGGATGACGGTTTTTCTTAACGCCACCATTGGTTTACGTCATCGTGAGGAGCGCCCGGAGGGCGTGTCTCGAACGACGCAAAGCGCTTCTACAGTGCCTTCTCTCCAGTGCGTCGCGTGTTACGCAAAAATCCCGCTTTCGCCGGGATGACAAACGGGGGGTGAGATGCTCGTCAAAACTTTGGATATGAAACAGTAGCGATGTCTGACACCGCCCTCTCCGGCGAGATCCACGAATTCGATTTCGGCCGCGCGCTCGGCGAGCGCTACCTGTCCTACGCGCTCTCGACGATAATGGCGCGCTCATTGCCCGACGTGCGCGACGGCCTTAAACCGGTACATCGCCGCATCCTGCATGCGATGCACGAGCTGCGCCTCGACCCCGGCTCCGGCTACAAGAAATGCGCCCGCGTCGTCGGCGACGTGATCGGCAAGTTCCACCCGCACGGCGAATTGGCGGTGTACGAGGCGCTGGTGCGCCTCGCGCAGGATTTCGCGCAGCGCTATCCGCTGATCGACGGCCAGGGCAATTTCGGCAATGTCGATGGCGATAACGCCGCGGCGATGCGCTACACCGAGAGCCGGCTGTCGGCCGTCGCCCAGGCGATGCTCGAAGGCCTCGACGCCGACGCGGTCGATTTCCGCGCCACCTACGACGGCGAGGATAAGGAGCCGCTGGTGCTCCCGGCGCGTTTTCCGAACCTCTTGGCTAACGGCGCAGCCGGCATTGCGGTCGGCATGGCGACCAGCATCCCGCCGCACAACGCCGGCGAATTGTGCGGCGCGCTCTTGCACCTGATTGACAATCCGAAATGCAGCACGGCGGAGCTGCTGGCGCATGTCGCCGGCCCCGATTTCCCGACCGGCGGCGTCTTGGTCGAGCCGCCCGACAACATCGCCGAAGCCTACGCCACCGGCCGCGGCAGCTTCCGCCTGCGCGCGCGCTGGACGAAGGAGCCGCTGAGCCACGGCCTATACCAAATCGTCGTCTCGGAAATCCCGTATCAGGTGCCGAAGAGCCGGCTGGTCGAGAAGATCGCCACGCTGCTCGAAGAGAAGAAGCTGCCGATGCTCGCCGATGTGCGAGACGAGTCGGCGAGCGAAATCCGCCTCGTGCTCGAACCCAAAAACCGCAACGTCGATGCCGACATCCTGATGGGGCAGCTGTTCCGGCTGACCGAGCTGGAAGTCAGGGTGCCGCTCAACCTCAACGTCATCGACCCGCTCGGCGTGCCGCGGGTGATGAATTTGCGCGAGGCGCTGCAGGCGTTTCTCGACCATCGCCGGCAGGTGTTGCAGCGCCGCAGCCGGCATCGCCTCGCGGCGGTGGCGCGGCGCATGGAGGTGCTGCGCGGGTTTGTCGTTGTTTACGTCAATCTTGACGAGGTGATCCGCATTATTCGCGAGGCCGAAGACCCGAAAGCCGAGATGATGGCGCGTTGGGGCCTCTCCGAGGTGCAGGTCGAGGCGATCCTCAACATGCGCCTGCGCGCCTTGCGCCGCCTAGAAGAGCTCGCGATCAAGAAGGAATTGGACGATCTCGCCGCCGAAACTGCCGGTCTCGACGCGCTGCTCGCCAGCGACAAAAAGCAGTGGCGCGCGCTCGCCAAGGAGATCGCGGCGACGCAGAAGGAATTCGGCGGCGATACGCCGCTCGGCCGCCGCCGCACGCTGGTTGGCGCTGCGCCTGAGCCGGTCGAGATCCCGGTCGCGGCCTTGGTCGAGCGCGAGCCGGTGACGGTGCTGCTGTCGCAAAAGGGCTGGATCCGGTCGATCAAGGGGCACGGCAACGGCGCCGCCGAGCAGAAATACAAGGAGGGCGACGGGCCGCGGTTCGCAGTGCCGGCCGAGACCACCGACCGGCTCGTCGTGTTCGCCAGCAACGGCCGCTTCTATACGCTCGCCGCCGACCGCCTGCCGGGCGGCCGCGGCCAGGGCGAGCCGCTCCGGCTGATGATCGACCTGCCGAACGAGCATGACGTGGTCGCCCTGTTTCCGTATCGCCCGGACCAGAAGCTGCTGGTCGCCAGCGATGACGGGCGCGGCTTCCTCGTCGATGGCGAGGAAGCGCTGGCGCAGACCCGCGCCGGCAAGCAGGTGCTGAACCCGGCCAAGGGCGCCAAGGCCTCGATCTGCGTCCCGGCCGACGGCGATGCGGCGGCGTTTGTCGGCGAGAACCGGCGCCTGCTGGTCGTCGAGCTCGCCGACATCCCTGAGATGGCGCGCGGCCGCGGCGTGATCCTGCAGCGCTACCGCATGGGCGGCTTGGCCGATGCCAAGGTGTTCCGCGCCGCCGAGGGCCTCACATGGCGGCAG
>DATEKP010000413.1:0-2751 GCA_035277405.1 Allostellaceae bacterium
GACGTCGCCCTCCAGCCGACATTCAATCGCCAGCACGTCGCGCCGCGGATCGGGCGTGATGCGCAGGCGCAGCGTGTAGCGCGCGTGCCGGTGCGAGACCTCGACCGCCGGCACACCGGGGGCCAGGAGGCGCAGCGCGTAGTTTTCGTTGCGCTTTACCTCGGACCAGAAGCCGCCCGGGCCGGCAACGATGAACCCGAGGTCGCGAATCTGCGGGATGTCGACCCGCGGGTAATAGACCTCGTTGACGATGCCGAAGCCGAGAGTGAACCACAGCCGCGCCGGGCCGAGGCCGCAGCCGACGATGTCCTTGGCGCTCGACGTCCAGGTCGGCCGGATGCCGGGCGCCCCGGGCGCGTGGCCCTGCGGTACGCCGGCGGAGGCAGGAGCGGGCATCGTGGAAGCTTAACGCGATCTGCGCCGCTCGGCACAATTGCGTTGCTGCCTCCCGCGCGATTGACGCCGCCCGCCGGCGTTCATAAGTCGGAGGCACGGTGTGCCGGCGCGAGGCGCGCGATGGATGAGGTCGAGAACTTTCTGACCGAACAGGATTGGGCGGGCTACGGCGCGGACGAGCACGCGATCTGGCGGCTGCTGTTTGAGCGCCAGCAGCGCCTGCTGGTGGGCCGCGCCTGCCCAGAATATCTCGACGGATTGCAGGGCCTCGGTGTCGCCGCCGGCGGCATCCCCGATTTCCGCCGGCTCAGCGATATCCTCGACCGCGCCACCGGCTGGCGCATCGCCGCCGTGCCGGGCCTGGTGCCGGACGATGTGTTCTTCGCGCTCTTGGCGCGGCGGCGCTTCCCGTCGACCTGCTTCATCCGCCACCGCGACCAGCTCGATTACCTGCAGGAGCCCGACGTCTTTCATGACATCTACGGCCATGTGCCGATGCTGATGAACCCCGTCTTCGCCGATTACATGCAGGCCTACGGCGAAGGCGGGCTGAAGGCGCTGCGGCTCGGCCATTTGCAGCACCTCGCCCGGCTTTACTGGTACACGGTCGAATTCGGGCTGATCGCCACCGCGGAGGGGCTGCGCATCTATGGCTCGGGCATCTTGTCGTCGGCCGGCGAATCGGTCTATTGCCTCGACGACCCGGTGCCGCACCGGCTGCATTTCGATCTGCGCCGAGTCATGCGTACGCAGTACCACATCGATCGCTACCAACAGACTTATTTCGTGATTAACGATTTCGCCGAGCTGTTCGCCGCGACGCGCCCCGATTTCGCGCCGATCTACCGCGAGATCGCGGTGCTGCCGGAAATCGCGGCCGACGCGCGGCTGCCCGGAGAGCGCGACGCGGTGCGTGCCGGGCAAAAAAGAAGGGCCGCTACAGAGCGCGGCCCGAGTTTAGGGAGGAAACGCCTAGAAGACGTACGGCAGGACCACAGGTGACCCATGCCGCACCGCACAATCTAGGAAGCGGCCTCCTGAAGTCAACCCCCCTGTCAAAAAAGGGCGGCAGACATTGGGATTTGTCATGGCTGCCGATGCTTGGGATGGCAGTGCCATTGTGTGCGCTGCACAACCCGCAATCGGGCCGGAGCGGCGAGGCGGGGCGATGAGGCCGCCGCCTCTCGACCCCTCGTCGGCTCTCTTCCTCGATGTCGATGGCACGCTGCTGGAAATCGCGGCGCGCCCCGATCTGGTGCGGGTGCCGCAAGGCCTGCCGGCCCTGCTCGACCGACTTGCCGCCGAGCGGGACGGCGCTCTCGCGCTGGTCAGCGGCCGCAAGCTGGCCGATCTTGACCGGCTGCTGCGGCCGTGGCGCGGCGCCGCCGCCGGGTTGCACGGCCTCGACATCCGCCGGCCCGACGGCACTCTCCTGCAGAGGGGGCCGGCGTGTGATGCCGAGGCGCGATCGGCGCTCGATCGAGCGCGGCCGCGGTTGCAGGCCTGGGCGGCCGACGCGCCGGGCGTGCTGCTGGAAGACAAGGGCTGGTCGCTCGCCATGCACTACCGTAATGCGCCTGAGCATGCCGACGAGATCGCGCGGCTTGCTGACTGCCTGGTGCATCAGTCGGGGGAAGCGCTGTGCCTCCTGCCCGGCAAGATGGTGGTCGAGCTGTTGCCCCACGGCGCCGGCAAGGGCGGTGCGATCGCGGCACTGATGGCGGCGCCGCCCTATCGCGGCCGCCGGCCGATCTTCCTCGGCGACGACGTGACCGACGAGCACGGCTTTGCCGAGGTCAACCGGCGCGGCGGGCTGGCGGTCCGGGTCGGCGAGGCGGTGGGGCAAACGCAGGCGGGCTACCGGCTGCCATCCATCGCGGCGGCGCTCGACTGGCTGGCCGGTGGGGCGAAATGACGGGAACGCCGATGCCGAATGCCTGTTCTCAACCGACGGTGATTGGAGACATCGGCATTCCGCCCATCGGGGGTGTGGCGAGGCAGAGCGCGGCCATCGTGCCGGCACCCGCCGATCGCACGAGCGCGCGCGGCCGGGCGGCGGTGGTCGAGCCGACGCGGCGCCTCGTCGTCGTTTCGAACCGGGTCGGTCCGATCGCGCCGGGCAAGGCGAGCCAGGGCGGGCTGGCAGTGGCGCTGCGCGCTGCGCTCGAACGCACCGGCGGCATCTGGTTCGGCTTCAGCGGCACCGTCAGCGAGCACCCAGGCACGGCGCCGAGCCTCGAAACCGGCGGCAAGATTACCGCGGCGACGGTCGACCTGACGCGCCGCGATTTCGAGGAATATTACGTCGGCTACGCCAACCGCGTGCTGTGGCCGCTGTTTCATTACCGGCCGTCG
>DATEKP010000414.1:0-5959 GCA_035277405.1 Allostellaceae bacterium
CGCTGCTGCTCGACAATGCGCTCGCGACCATGGGCGCGGGGCTTCCCGCGGCGATCACGGCGGCGCTGATTTACCCTTCACGGAAAGTGCTGGCGGTGTGCGGCGACGGCGGCTTCGCGATGACGATGAACGGGCTGATGACGGCGCTGGAGCACGACATCCCGATTGTTGTCGTGGTGTTCAACAACAAGGCGCTCGGCTGGGTGTTGCACGGCTCGGGGCCGTTCGCCGCCGAGTTCAAGGATTTCGATCACGCCGCGATCGCCCGCGCGATGGGCTGCCGCGGCGAGCGGGTGGAAGACCCGGCGGCGCTCGCGCCGGCCTTGCGCGAGGCGCTCGCCGCACCGGTGCCGACCGTCCTCGACGTGCGCACCTCGCTCGCCGTGTCGTTCGCCGACATCACCTCGCCGCTGGCCAATGAAGCCTCGCCGCGCCGACGATGACGCGGCGCGCAGGGAACAAGACCGGTCGTCATCGCAGCAAAGGTTTTTGACCTCCCCGACGACGCCGGTCGGTACGCCCGATGCGGCCCGCGCGGCTGCCGTCAACCCCACATATGGTTAAGGCATTATTGCTTTCTCAACAGCTTGCGCGATGCCGGCTATGCCTGTAACGTGCACGCGGGGCGGGCACCTTCGCATAGACGATTTTGCACACCGAAAAGAGAGCAATGGGAGCATCGACCATAGTCGTCGCGCGGGAGGACTTGTCGATTCCCGGGGCCGAAGCCGGCGCGGCCGACGTCGAGATGCGCTTCTTTAACGTCGTGCGGCAGCACAATCCGGATGTCGTGGTACTCGATTTGACCGGCACCAATGGTAACGGCATCGCGACGATCCTCAAAATCAGGCGCCGCACCGGCGTGCCGATCCTGGTGGTATGCGGCGTCAATGATCCGCTGATGCGCGAATATTGCCTGGCGGGAGCGGCCGAGTGCATGCAGGCCCCGGTCGACATCCTGCAGCTCAACCAGACGGTGCAGCAGATCATTCAATTGTCGCACAATTCGCACGCCGCCGTGGTGCCGGAGCCGCGCCAGACGCAGCCGATTCACTTTTCCGGCCTGACCCTGCGGCCGCACGAGAACCTGCTGATCGGGACCGACGGCAGCACCACCAAATTGACGACCTCGGAAAACCGGGCACTCGTGCATTTTGTTAGCAACCCCTGGACGCTGTGCACCCGCGACGCGCTCGCCGAAGCGCTCTACGGGGCGCGCCGGCCCAACAGCGACCGCGCCGTCGATGTCATCGTCACCCGGCTGCGCAAAAAGATCGGAGCGGCCGGGGGGCCGTCGGGGCAGCACCTGATCAAGACCGAATTCCGCCGCGGCTATGTCTTTATCGCGGAAGTCTCGATCGGCGTGCCGCGGCCGGTCGCGCGCAGCGAAGCGCCGCTGCAAGTCCGCACCGCCTGACCGGGCGCCGCCAGCCCCGGGGACCGAGGGTGCACCGCGTAATCTAGAATGGGATGGTGAAGACCGTGACCCTGGCGCTCAACGAGCCATCCGATCTCACCGCCGCCGAGACGATCGGCAATGCGGCCGGTTCGCTGCTCGGCAGCCTCGTCGTCGTGGCCCGCCACCGCGGCGTGCACTTATCGACCGAGCAGCTGGTCCGCGACAATCAACTGAGATCAGTCGATGTGTCGACGCCCGAGCTGCTGAGCATCGCGCGCAAGGCGGGGCTGCGCGCCACCACAACGCAACTGCGCTGGGGCGATCTGTTCAACATGGGCCGGGCGCTACCCGCCATCGTCGTGCTGAAGAACGGCGCGGCAATGGTGCTGCAGCGCACCGAAACCAGGTTGCGCGGCTGGCCGCCGGTCGTCGTGCTGAGCGATCCGAGCGGCGGCGAGCAGGCGCCGATCATGCTCGACGAGGCGCGCTTCACCGCCGCCTGGGACGGCGAGGTCGTACTTGTCAAGCGCGACTACCGGCTGCGCGACGAGGAGCGCCCGTTCGGCATGATGTGGGTCGCCGGACAATTGCTGCGCGACCGCCGGGTCGCCCGCGACCTCGGCATCTGCGCCGTCCTGATGGGGATACTGGCCATCTCGCCTGTCGTGTTCTGGCGGGTGATGATCGACCGCGTCATGTATTACGGCAGTCTCGATACCTACACGATGCTGTGCATCGCCTTCGCGGTGCTGCTCGTTTTTGAAACTGTATTCGGCTATCTGCGACGCTACCTCGTGGTGTTCCTGACATCGCGGGTCGACGTGAAGATCTGGACGCACATGTTCGACCGGGTGCTCAATCTGCCGATCGATTTTTTCGAGCGGACGCCGACCGGCGAGATCGTGCATGACATGTACGAAATCTATAAGGTCCGCAGCTTTTTGACCGGGCAGCTGTTCGGGACGCTGCTCGATTCGTTCGTCATCGTGGTCTTTCTGCCGATCATGTTTATGTTCAGCACGGTTATGACGGCCTGCGTGCTGGCGTTGTGCCTGTTAACCTGCATTTGGCTGGTCGCGATGCTGCCGACCGTGCGCCGCAAAGTCACGCGGGCGGTCATGGCGGAGACCGCGCGCGGCACGTTCCTCGTCGAGGCGGTGCACGGCATCCGGGCGATCAAATCGCTGGCGCTCGATGCCCGCCAGCGCCACGAATGGGACGTCCACGTGGCGCGGGTGGCCGAGCGCCGGTTCGACGAAGGCTGCACGTCGAACCTGATCCAGACCATCGTGCATCCGCCGCAGGTCCTGATGACGCAGGGGATGGTCGCGGTTGCGGTTTATCTCGCGCTGGTAAACCAGGACACGATGTATCTCGGCGCGATTTTCGCCTTCATGATCATGTCGCAGCGGGTGACGATGCCGGTCGTGCAGGCGGCGACGGCGATCGTGCAGATCGACGAGGCGCGCAGCGCGATCGCCCGCGTGGCCCGGGTCGTCAACCAGCAGCCGGAGGCCGGCCGCTCGGGGCACGGCATCCGCACCCCGTTCACCGGCCGCATCGAGTTCAGCGAGGTCAGCTTCCGTTATCAGGGCGGTACGGCGCCGGCGCTCGACCGCGTCTCGTTCGCGATCCCCGAGGGCACGATTTTCGGCATCGTCGGGCGCAGCGGTTCGGGCAAGACGACCGTGACCCGGCTGCTGCAGGCGCTGCACAGCGATTACCAAGGGCTGATCAAGATCGACGGCAACGATCTGCGCGAAATCGACGTCGATCACCTGCGCTCAAACCTTGGGGTCGTGCTGCAGGAGAATTTCCTGTTTCGCGGCTCGATCCGCGACACGATCGCCGCGGCCAAGCCGGATGCCACGTTCGAGGAGATCGTGCAGGCCGCGCGGCTGGCCGGCGCCGAGGAATTCATCGAGCGCCTGCCGGCCGGCTACGAGACCTTCATTCAGGAAGGCTCGACCAACCTCTCCGGCGGCCAACGCCAGCGGCTGGCGATCGCCCGCGCCCTGATGGGCCAGCCGCGCATCCTGATGCTCGACGAGGCGACGAGCGCGCTCGACGCGGACAGCGAGGCGATCGTCAACGCCAATCTGCTGCGCATCGCCCAGGGCCGCACGCTGATCATCATCTCGCACCGGCTGTCGGCGCTGGTCAACGCCGATTCGATCCTCGTGCTCGAGCGCGGCGCGGTGTACGACATCGGCCGCCACGAGGAACTGCTAGAGCGGTGCGACATCTACGCCGGCTTGTGGCAATTGCAGCACCGCCATCTCCATGCCAGGCCCGTTCCGCATGAAATCGTTCCGCTCCGTTCCAACGCGGCGCAATGACGCGACGCCGGACCGCGTCGTCCGGCTGTTCCAATCGGAAACCGGCGAGATCGTCGAGTCGCCGGAACCGCACGGCGTGCGGGTTACGACCCACGTCCTGGCCGCGTTTGTCATCGCGCTGATCGTACTGTCGGTGGTGACGCGGCTCGACCGCGTCGTCAGCAGCGTCCAAGGGCAGATCGTCACGACCGAGGCGACCGTCGTGTTGCAGGCGCTCGACCCGTCGGTCATCAAGACGATCGATGTGCACGACGGCCAGCGGGTCAAGCAAGGCGCTCTGTTGGCGACGCTCGATCCGACCTTCGCGGCGGCGGATGTCGACGCGCTGAAGCTCCAGGTCGCCAGCCTCGACGCGCAGATCGCGCGCTGCGAAGCCGAACTCGCCCACAATCCCTACGACCCCACGCCGAGCGCCGACCCCGCCGCGGAGCGCTACCAGCAGCTGCAACGGGCCTACTACCTGCAGCGCCAGGGCCAGTTCAACGATCAGTTGCGCTCGTACAGCGAGCAGATTGCGCAGCTCAACGCAACGATCCGCAAGTACGGCAACGATCAGGCGCTCTACAGCGACCGCGCCAAGCTTGCCAAGGAAGTCGAGCAGATGCGCGCGACCTTGGCGGCGGCACAGGTCGGCAGCCGGCTCAATCTGTTGACCGCGACCGACCAGAAAACCGAGCTGTTGCGCAGTGTCGAATACGACAGGAACAGCCTGGCCGAGGCCCAGCATCAGCTGGAGGCGGCGGTGGCGACCCGTGGCGCCTTCACGCAGCAATGGTTCGCCCAGACCAGCCAGGAGCTGGTCACCGCCCGCAATCAGCGCGATTCGGCCTTGCAACAGCTGGAAAAGGCAAACCGCCACAAGGACCTGGTGCGCCTCAACGCGAGCGAGGATTCGGTGGTGCTGAAGCTCGCCAAGCTGTCGGTCGGCTCGGTGCTGAAGGAAGGCGACCCGCTGATCTATCTCGCGCCGCTGAATTCACCGGTCGAAGCCGAGGTGCGCATCCTGTCGCGCGATGTCGGGTTTATCCGCGTCGGCGATCCGGTGAAGCTGAAGCTTGACGCCTTCAACTACGTCGAGCACGGCATGGCCGAGGGGACGGTGCGGTGGATCAGCGAAGGCTCGTTCAGCACCGACGACGACACCGGCCAGGCTGTGCCGACCTACTACAAAGTCCGCGTCGCGCTGACCAAGGTCGATCTGCGCGATGTGCCGGCCGGGTTCCGGCTGATCCCCGGGATGACGCTGACCGCCGATGTCCATATCGGCACCCGGTCGGTGCTGCGGTACATCGTCAACGGCGCGCTGCGCGGCGTGGACGAGGCGATGCGTGAGCCGTGAGCGGGCGCCGCGACGCGCGCGCGGCGCCCGCCGGCACGTCGAAGGCGGCCTCGCAGCTCACGCCCGCGGCAGGTTTCGCAAGGCGCTGCGGCATTTCAACAGGGCTGCCGCGGCCGGCGATCCGGAGGGGCTCTACCGGCTCGGAATGCTCTATGCGCGCGGCACTGGGGTCGTCGGCAGCCTGAGCGATGCCATCGCGTGGTGGCGGCCCGCCGCCGAACGGGGCCACGCCGAAGCGCAATATCACCTCGGCCTCGCCTATCTGCACGGCGGCCGCAGCGACGGCGGCATCGCGCTGTGGTACCAGCAGGCGGCTTCCGTCGATCACGACGGCGCCGAGCGCAACCGGGCGCTGCTGTTCCCGCACGGCATCGCCGTCGCGGCCGATCCCGAGGAGGCGCTGCGCTGGTGCCGGGCCGCCGCCGAGCAGGGTCTCGCGGCGGCGCAGGCGACGCTGGCGCTGATGCACGCGCGGGGCATCGGCTGCACGGTCGATTACACCATGGCGCGCCGCTGGTACGCCGCCGCGGCGGCGCAGGGCCACGCCGCCGGCGAGTTGGGTCTCGGGGTCATCTGCGCCAACGGCTTCGGCGTCGCGATCGATCTGTCCGCGGCGGCCGGCTGGTACGAGCAGGCGGCTGCGCGCGGCAATGCCGACGCGCAGGTGGCGCTCGGCCTGATGTGCGGCGCCGGGCAGGGAATGGCGCGCGATCCGGCGCGCGCGGTGCGGCTGTTCGAGCAGGCGGCCGAGAGCGGCAACGCCAGGGCGATGCACCATCTCGGCGTCCACCTGCTGGCCGGCGACGGCGTTGCGACAAATCCGGTGATGGCGGAGACCCATTGGCGGCGCAGCGCCCGCGGCGGCCATGTGCCGGCGATGTT
>DATEKP010000415.1:0-14748 GCA_035277405.1 Allostellaceae bacterium
TCTATTACTGGCCAACGCCGAACGGGTGGAAGGTCAGCATCATGCTGGAGGAATGCGGCCTCGAATACCGCGTCGTGCCGGTCAATATCGGCAAGGGCGACCAGTTCAAGCCGGAATTCCTCGCGATCAGCCCGAACAACCGGATGCCGGCGATCGTCGATCACGATGACCCGGAGGGGCCGGTCCCGGTCTTCGAGTCGGGTGCCATCCTGCTGCATCTGGCCGAGAAGAGCGGCAGGTTCCTGCCGTCGGGACGCCGGGCGCGGAAGGAACTCATGGAATGGCTGTTCTGGCAGGTCGGCAATCTCGGGCCGATGGCCGGTCAGCTGTCGCACTTCGTCAACTACGCCGAGGGCGAGCACCCCTATTCGCACCGGCGCTACGCCGACGAATACAACCGCTGCCTCGGCGTATTGGAACGGCGGCTGGACGGGCGCGAATACATTGTCGATGAGTATTCGATCGTCGATATGTGCTGCTGGCCTTGGGTATTGATCGCCAAGCCCTTGGGCCAGCCGCTCGACGAGTTCCCCAACGTCGCGCGCTGGCGCAAGGCGGTGATGAACCGGCCGGCGGTGCAGAAGGGCGTCGATCTCGGCAAGGAATGGCGCCGCGCTGCGCCGCCGTCGGACGCGGAGCGCAAAATCCTGTTCAACCAGACCGCCCGCGCCATCCACGGCCGCTAGAAGAAGTAACCGCGAAGATGCGATCACCGCATTCGCGAATTGTGGGTCCCGGCGAAGGCAGGGACCCATGGTTCCGGCACGCGGACGGCGGGGAAATGGGTCCCCGCCTGCGCGGGGACCTCTAATACTCGGCGCTCGGCACGCGCTCGGGGCCGATGAAATTGTCGAATTTCGTCGTCTCGGCCTCGAAGTGCAGGCGGATCGTGCCGATCGGCCCGTGCCGCTGCAATCTCGCTAAAACGTCCGAGCCGGCAAATGATCTTGGTCAGTCAGATTTGAGAATTTGGTCGTCTCCGCATCGAAATTTAGCCTCAAGGACCCAACAGGTCCATGGCGTTGTTTCGCGATTATAACTTCGGCGACGCCATGTATCTTTTCCATAACATCGCGATATTTTTCAAGTTCGTCGTTAAAATTCTGATCAGACTGGTTTTCTTTTCTAATTGGCTCACGCTTGTAATATTCCTCACGAAAAAGAAACATGACCACGTCAGCGTCTTGTTCAATCGATCCCGATTCACGGAGGTCCGCGAGCATTGGCCGTTTGTCCTCCCGTTGTTCTACAGCACGAGAGAGTTGCGACAATGCTAACACAGGAACTTGTAGTTCTTTTGCAACTGCCTTGAGACTGCGCGTGATAGCGGATAGCTCCTGTACTCTGTTTTCGAAAGACCTATTAGACGCTGAAGCACGTAGCAGCTGTATATGGTCAACAATGACGAGCCCGAGTCCTTGCTGCCGCTTTAGGCGCCGGGCCCGCGTCCGCAACGCGGCGACGGAGAGCGCTGGAGTATCATCTATAAACAGCGGTATGGCCGCTAACCGCTGCGACGTAATTATGAATTGATCGAAATCTCGATTGTTGATGTCACCTCGCCGGATGCGATCGGCAGAGACTCCCGACTCCTCCGCAAGAATTCGAGCAGCAAGCTCTTCAGCGGACATCTCAAGTGAAAAAAACGCAATAACGCCTCCGTCCTCGGAAGGTTTATTCAAATCAATGCGACCATCGTCGAAGCGAGCAGGGTGATAGTCTTTTGCCGCTTTGAATGCGATATTCGTAGCAAATGATGTTTTACCCATTCCGGGGCGGCCAGCAAGGATAACAAGATCTGACGGATGCAAACCACCGAGTTTTTTATCCAAGTCCGTGAACCCAGTCGCGATTCCGACCGTCCTTCCATCCCGCTTGAAAGCGGCCTGCGCTATGTTGATCGCGCTGGTCAGCGCTGCCTTGAACTCGCGGAAGCCGCCTTCGGCCTGGCCGGCGGTCGCCAGTTCGAACAATTTCTGTTCGGCGCGCTCGATCTGGTCGGTCGCCGGGTCGTCGAGATCGTGGCGGAAGGCGTCCGACGCGGTGTCCTGGCCGATCGTGATCAGCTCGCGTCGCAGAAACAGGTCATGGATCGTGCGGCCGTAATGCTCGGCATTGACGATTGTGACCGCCGATTCGGCGAGATGCGCCAGATATTGCGCGCCGCCGATATCGGCGAGGGCGCCGTCCTGGTCGAACAGGTTCTTCAGGGTCACCGGGTTGGCGATCTGGCCGCGCTCGAGCAGTTTGCCGATCGCGGTGAAGATGCGGCCGTGCACGGCGTTGGCGAAATGCTCGGGCAGCAGGAACTCGGCGACCCGGCCCCAGGCAGCGTTGTTGATCAGGATCGCGCCGAGCAGCGCCTGCTCGGCCTCGCTGTTGGCCGGCGGCTGCGGAACCTGTTCAAGGTCAGGTTCGCGCAGCGGCGTGACGCGGGAGGTGTTTTCCATCACGGTAGGATAGCACCGGGCCGGACGCCGCCGCCGCCGCCAATCAATCCCCAGCCTGTGGAACATGGGGACGGCGGGACATCCCCTCTCCCGCATTGCGGGAGAGGGTGGCCGCGAGCGCAAGCTCGCGGACGGGTGAGGGTCGCCGCGCCCGAAAACCCTCACCCTCCCACGCCACGGCGTGGGCCCCTCCCTCTCCCGCAGTGCGGGAGAGGGGCCAGCAGCAGTGCGGGAGAGGGGTTATCAGCTACTCCGCGGCGGCGGATGCGGCCGGCGCGGCATGGGCGCGTTCCCAGTCGAGCATGTAGTCGCGGGTCAGCGGCACGGTATCGACCTTTTTTGCCATCTGCACCTGCATGACGAGATGGCCGCCGCGGCGGAAGGCGAGCTCGGCGCCGATCAGGTAGAGTTCCCACATGCGGCAGAAGCGCTCGTCGTAAAGCGCGCGGATGCGCTCGCGGTTGGCGTTGAAGCGGGCGCGCCAGGCACGCAGCGTGCGGGCATAGTGCAGGCGCAGGATCTCGATGTCGGTGATCCACAGCCCGGCCCGCTCGGCCTGCGGCACGACCTCGCTGACGGCCGGCGAATAGCCGCCCGGGAAAATGTATTTGCGCAGCCACGGATTGGTCGTGCCCGGTCCGTCCATGCGGCCGATCGAATGCAGCAGCGCGACGCCGTCGGGCGCGAGGCGCTCGCGCAGGCAGCGGAAGAACGTCGGATATTGGTTGACCCCGACATGCTCGAACATGCCGACCGAGACGACGCGGTCGTACTGGCCGCGCTCCTCGCGGTAGTCGCGCAGATGAAACCGCACGCGGTCGGCGAGGCCGGCCTGCGCGGCGCGCCGGTTGGCGACCTTGTGCTGCTCCTCGGACAAGGTCAGGCCGGTGACATCGACGCCGCATTCGGTCGCGAGGTAGAGCGCCAGCCCGCCCCATCCGCAGCCGATGTCGAGCACCCGCTGGCCCGGCTCGAGCAGCAGCTTGGAGGCGAGGTGCCGGCGCTTGTTGAGCTGGGCGGTGTCGATGTCGTCGTCGGGCGAGAGGAAATAGGCGCAGGAATATTGCCGGTCCCGATCGAGAAACAATTCGTAGAGCTGGTCCGACAAATCGTAGTGGTGCGCGGCGTTGCGCCGCGCCCGCGATACCGGGTTGTACTGGTGCAAGCGGCGCAGCAGAAAAGCGCCGGCGCGGCCGAGCCGCACCGCCCAGGATGAGAGCGGCGCCTCGTCATTGGCCGCCATCACCTCGATAAAATCGTAGAGCGTGCCGTCCTCGATCGTCAGCCGGCCGTCCATATAGGCTTCCGGCACATAGAGCCGCGGCCGCAGCAGCAGCTTCCAGTGCAGCGCCGGGTCGCGCAACCGCACCGTAGCGGCGGGGCCGGGGGCGCCTTCGAACACATGCCGCCGGCCGGCGGCGTCGATGACAACGAGCCGGCCGACGCGAATGAACCGGGCAAGCACGGGCGCGAGCAGCATGGCGCCGCACTATCGGGTAAATCGCCGGGCAAAGACAAGAGCTTGCGGCCGCTCACCTTGACAGGCGGGCGGCCCGGCCCGCGTAATGCGGCACGGGCGGATCAATGCCCGCCCAAGCGAGGGTTCACCGATGTCAGACGACCGCGGCCATGACGACGCCGAGATCATCCGGGCGGCCTATGCCGAGCGCGTGCGCGACGCGTTCCGGATTTTCGCCGACAATCTCGGGGTCGGCGAGAACGAGAAACTGTGCCGCGACCGCTTCGAGCGAAGCCTGCAAATGGTCCGGCGGGCGCGCGACCTCGCGCTATTGACCGCGAGCGGGCACTTCGTCCCCGACGCGCCGCCATCCCAGGCGCCGGCGGAGCAAGCCGACGCAAGCGAGGGCGCCGCCGATCCGCTCTCGGCGGAGGATCAGGCGCTGGTCGAGAAGATCCTCGCCGGGACGCGCGGCACCGCCGTGCCCCATCCCCCCCGCCGCTAGCCCGCCGGCGGGCAACCGGCATGAGCGAACCGCAGACCGGCGCGTCGCGCGTTTCGGCGGCGGCGCTGACCGCGTTCATCGCCGCCGCCTATCGCGCCGCCGGCATCCCGGCCGCCGACGCCGACGAGGCGGCGCGGCTGATGGCCGCCTCCGACCTGTCGGGCGCCGACGGCCACGGCGTCTTCCGCCTGCCGCAATACATCCGCCGCATCCGCGCCGGCGGGCTGAACCGCTCGCCGGAGATCCGCGTGATCCGGCAGAGCCGCGCGGCGGCGCTGGTCGATGGCGATAACGGGCTCGGCAGCCTGGTCGTCAACCGCGCGGTCTCGACCGCGATCGAATTGGCGCGCGACAACGGCGTCGGCTGGGCCGGGGTGCGACGCGGCAACCACGCCGGCGCCGCCGCCGTCTACGCCGCAATGCCGCTGCAATACGACATGATCGGCCTCTACCTCGCGGTCGGCAATGCCAACCATCTGCCGCCGTGGGGCGGCATCGACATGCTGTTGTCGACCAACCCGATCGCGGTCGCGGTGCCGGCTTTGGAGGAGCCGCCCTTGGTGCTCGACATGGCGACGACGGTCGCCGCCTACGGCAAGGTCAAGGTTTCGGCGCAGCAGGGAAAGCAGATGCCCGAGGGCTGGATGATCGACCGCGAGGGCCGGCCGCTGACCGACCCCGCCCGCGCCGACGACGGGTTCCTGTTGCCGATCGGCGGTTACAAGGGCGCGGCGCTGGCGCTGATGTTCGGCCTGCTCGCCGGCACCTTGAACGGGGCCGCCAATGGCGCCGATGTCGTCGATTTCAACAAGGACGACACGACGCCGACCAATACCGGCCAGGCGATCTGCGTCATCGACATCAAGGCCTTCGCCGAGCCGGTTGCGTTCAAGCGCCAGGTCGATGCGGTGATCCGGCAATTGCACGGCTCGGCGCTGCTGCCGGGATTCGATCACATCCGGCTGCCCGGCGAGGACCGCCACCGCCGCCTCGTCGATCGCGAGGCCAACGGCATTCCGATCCCGCCCGAATTGCGCACCGCGCTCGACCGCCTCGCCGCCGATTTGGGCATCGCGCCGCTGTTCGGCTGACGCTCAAAATACCCCCTCTCCGCCCCCGGGGCAGAGGGCGGGTGAGGCGGGGGATTCCGGAGCGCTCGCCGAGACCCACCTCACCCTCCCAGCGCTGCGCGATGGGCCCCTCCCTCTCCCCCCTGAAGGGCGGAGAGGGGTTTCTTCAGCCGGCTTTCGTGCGCGGCGGGAAGGCGACGCGCTCCTCGATGCCGGCCGGGTCTTCATGGATCAGGATTTCGGCATTGGGGAAGGCACGCTGCAGCCGCGCCTCGACGTCGTCCGAGATTTCGTGCGCCCGCATCAGGTTCATCGCGCCGTCCATCTCGATGTGCAGCTGGATGAACGCGGTCGGACCGGCGATCCGGGTGCGGATGTCATGCACGGCGCTGACCTCCGGGTGGCCCTCGGCGATGGCGCGGATGCGCGCCCGCTCCTGATCGGGCAATTCGCGGTCCATCAGCTGGGTCAACGACAGCCGGGCGATCTTGACCGCGCCATAGACCAGCCACAGCCCTACCGCGGCGCCGAACAGCGGGTCGAGCAATGGCACCGGAAACAGGCTGGCGATGACAAGGGTGGCAATGACGCCGAGATTGAGCAGCACATCGCCGCGGTAGTGCAGTTCGTCGGCGCCGACCGCCAGCGACCCGGTATGCCGCACGACGTGGCGCTGATAGGCGACCAGGCCCAAGGTCAGGACGATCGAGAACAGCATTACGGCGATGCCGGCCGGCGGATTAGCGACCGGCGCCGGCGCGACCAGCTTGCGGATCGCCTCGGCCATCAGCAACAGGGCGCTGCCGACCAGGAAGGCCGATTGCCCGAGCGCCGCCAGCGGCTCCGCCTTGCCGTGCCCGAAACGGTGCTCGCGGTCGGCCGGCACCGCGGCGTGGCGCACCGCGAAGAAATTGACCAGCGAGGCGGCGAGGTCGACCAGCGAGTCGACCAGGCTCGCCAACAGCGCGACCGACCCGGTGCCGATCCAGGCCACCAGCTTGACCGCGATCAGCAGCGTCGCGACCGCCACCGAGGCCCAGGTCGCGCGCCGCCGCAGCGCCGCCTGCCGGGCCGGCTCGCTCACGGGAACAGGCGTTGCTTGCGCCATGAGTCACCATCGCGGGCGAACAGCACGCGGTCGTGCAGGCGGAACGGCCGCTCCTGCCAGAATTCGACGCTCTGCGGCACGACGCGAAAGCCCGACCAGTGCTCCGGCCGCGGCACCATTGCAGGCGCCGGATAGCGCTCGGCATAGGCCGCGAAGCGCGCCTCCAGCTCGGCCCGGCTGGCGAGCGGCCGCGACTGATCGGAGGCCCAGGCGCCGATCCGGCTGTCGCGGGCCCGGCTCGCGAAATAGGCGTCGGCCTCCGCCGCCGAAACCGGCGCGACCGTGCCCTCGACGCGCACCTGGCGCGCCAGCGACTTCCAGTGGAAGCACAAGGCGGCGTGCGGGTTTGCCGCCAGCTCCTCGGCCTTGCGGCTGGCGAGGTTGGTGTAGAAGACGAAACCGCGCGCGTCGGCGCCCTTCAACAGCACGGCGCGCAGCGATGGCCGCCCGTCGCGGGTCGCGGTCGCCAATGTCATCGTCTCGGCCAGCGTCTCGCTCTCGGCCGCCAGCGCGAACCAGCGCTGGAACGGCGCAAACGGCTCGTCTTCAGGGACGTCGTCGATCATCCTGCCGCCACTCTACCCCCGATCATGACCCTCGCGAAGGCCGGGCCTTCAGCCCTTCGGATCGCCCGGACAGACGCTGTGCGTCCTTCGAGAAGCCCGCTGGCGCGGGCTCCTCAGGATGACGGTTTTTCTTCGTACCATCATAGACTTACGTCATCCTGAGGAGCGCCCGAAGGGTGCGTCTCGAAGGACGCGAAGCGCCTCTGCGGGGCGCTCTTCGCGGCGCGCCGCGACTTACGCAAAAGGTGACGCGAAGGCCGGGACCCGGCGTCGCTGTGGATACCGGCTTTCGCCGGTACGACAACGAGCGTCCTATCATGTGACTTTTCTAATGGCCGCCGTGGCCGGCATCGCCGCCGAAACCGGTCGTGCCACCCGGGCTTTCACCCGGTATCGCGCCGTAACCCGTGTCGCCGCCGCCGGCTGGCGGTTTGCGCCAGAGCGAACGAACAAACCCGAGCAGCGCGCCGAACAGGACGATCGCTCCGAGCACCACCACCGCCGTCTGCATGTTGCGTCTTCTTTCAAGGCCTCACGGGGCGAAATTGACCTCACCTACTCCGATGTTTCGCGCTCGTGGATCGCGCGCGCCCGCACCGCCGCCGGGCCGCGGATGTCGGCCAAGAGCGTCGCCAGGGTCACGCGCATCGCCGCCGCCTCGGCGCGCACGATGCGCTCCATCGCCGGCGCCACCTGCACCTGCCACGGCGCCAACGGCCGCGCCAGCCAGCTGCCGGCGAGCGGCAGCCCGAGCGCCTGGTAGAGGTCGTGCAATGTGGCGCTTGCCGGGTCCCAGGCAAGCACCCAGCCCCCGTCCTGCGTCGGCGCGCACAGCCCGGCGCGCGCCAGGGTTTGCAGATGCTCGTCGACGACCGAGGTCGGGATGCCGAGTTCGCCGGCCAATGTCGCGATGCGGCGGGTCGCGCCGTGGCGCTGCGCCCGCGCCAGCGCCGCCAAGAGCGCTAGGCTGAAGCCGAGCCGCACGCCGCCGCTGCTCAGATGCGCGAGCCGCTCATCGACCCGCCAGGTCGGCAGGTTGGCCGCCACCACGGCGCCGAGCAGCACGGCATTCCACGTCACGTACATCCATAAGAGAAAGATCGGGATCGTCGCCAGTGCGCCGTAGATCGTCTGGTACGACGACATCGCGCCGATATAGACCGCAAAGCCGATCTTCAGGATCTCGATCGCGACGGCGGCGACCGCGGCGCCCGCCGCGCCGTCGCGCCAGCGCACCGCGCAGTTCGGGATGATGCAGTAGAGCAGGGTGCAGGCGACGAGCTCGAGCAGAAACGGCACGACGCGCGCCAGGACGTGCGGCCAGCCGCTGGCGAACTGGGCGAGTGCTTCGGGATCGAGGCCGGCGCGATGCGCCAGCGTGTCGAAATAGGTCGAGAGCGTCAGGCTCATGCCGATCAACAGCGGCCCCAGCGTCATCAGCGTCCAATAGGCGAGCACGCGTTGCGACCAGCGCCGCGGCGTCGTCACCCGCCACAGCGCGTTGAGCTGGTCCTCGACCGTGACCAAGAGCAGGATGCCGGTGGCCGCCGTGCCGACGATGCCGATCGCCGTCGCCTGCGCCGCCGAGCCGGCGAAATACTGGAACCACCAGGCGGCCTGCTTGCTGATCGACGGCACGAAATTGCCGAAGACGAATTCTAAGAGCTGCTCGCGCGCTCCGGCGAAATTGGGAAAGGCCGACAGGATGCCGAAGCCGATTACCCCGAGCGGCACCAGCGAGACGAGCGTCGTGTAGCTCAGCGCGCCCGAGGCGGCGAAGCAGCCGTCGCGGCTGAAGCGGTGCAGCACGTAACGGCAGAACGTCGCCGTCGCGGCGAGCCGGCGCCGCAGCCCGGCCCCGAGCTCCGTCCTGCCGACGCCGCGCGTGCCGCGCTGTTCGGCCTCTCGCATCGCGTCCCTATACGGCCGTTCCTGTCCGGTAAACAAGCGCGGCCGGCCGATGGCGACGGGTTCCGCCGCAAGGGCCGCTCGACCTTCCGCCGCCCAGCACGTCGTAGACCTTGCCGCCGAGCGCCCGGCGCGCCTCCTCCAGCTTTTCGAACAGCCGGCGATAAACCTCGCCTTCGCGCGTGTTGGCTGCGCACAGATTCCGCAAATGGCAGATTTCGGTCTGGCCGATGCGGTGAATGCGGCCGAAGCGCTGCTCCAACCGGTTGGGGTTCCACGGCACATCGATCGCCCTACTGCTGCGGCGCTAGTGGATGGACGCCAACACTTGGTCCCCCCCTGTCGTCATGTCCGCGGAAGCGGGCATCCAGGGCGACAAGCGTTAAGCCGGCTGCTCCTGGACCCCCGCTTTCGCGGGGGTGACGAAAGAACAAGGACCCATCCGTTTGAGCCATACCACTAGGTGCTGGGGATCGTGCAGGATGATCTCGGGCGCGCCACGTACTTGCGGAAGAGGCCGTTGACGCAGACCCGTTGCCCGTCCAGCCGCTCCGGCGTGCCGAACTTGACGCGCTCGTCGCCGAAGATGACTGAAGATCGGGTTCGAGCGGGGCCGATCAAGATTCACGGTGAACGCCGCGCTGCTGACGGCGCCCAACCGGCTGATCGCGATCGGCGGCGCCGGGGCCGACCAGTTCACCGGCGGCGCCGGCAACGACGCCTTCCGCTTCACCGCCGCCAATCTCGGCGCGCTCGATACCGTGGCGGGAGGCGGCGGCAGCGACCAGTTGACATTGCTCAGCGCCGGCACAGTCAACCCGGTCGGCATGAAGGGAGTCGAGACGATCGCGTTGGCCGGCGGCGGGATCAACACATTGACCCTGACCGACGCCAATTTCACCGGCGTCACCAGTGCGACGATCACCGTCTTCGGCGGCGCCAACGGCAACACGGTCAACGCCGCTTCGACGACCGGCACGCACAAGCTGGTGTTCAAGGGCGGCGCCGGCACCGACATCGTCAAGCCCGGCACAACGGCGACGCTGACCGGCGGCGCCGGCAACAACCAGTTCGTGATTTCCGCCGTCGGCAGCCATACGATCACCGACTTCCATTTGAGCGCCGGCAACATGCTGGTGTTGCGCGACGCTGGGTTCAACCTCGGCGCGGTCGATGACGGCCACGGCACCGCAGTGCCGCAGCACCTCGACGCCAGCGAGTTCGTCGCGAACGCGACCGGCGCCTTCACCAACATGAACCAGCGTTTCGCCTACAACACGATGACCGGCAATCTGCGCTTCGACGCCGACGGCAACGGCCCATCGCCTTCGTCAGGCTTGGTCGCCTCCCTCTCCGACCACGCCGCCCTCAGCGCCGGCGCAACAGGCAACCTCTTCTTCGTCGCCTGAAAGTCTGACTCGAAATGAATTGAGCGAGACCAACTACTTACCGTCGCCCCCGCGAAAGCGGGGGTCCAGGGCCGAGCGCGAGGCTTTTCAGGATGTTGCGCCCGCTGCGTGGTCGCGAGCGGGGGCATCGGTGCTTGCGGCCCTGGATTCCCGCTTTCGCGCACGGCTGTCCGATTAAATTTGCTGCGTCCCGAATTGACTGTTTTGTCGGACGTAATGGCTATCCAAAGTACCCCTCGGCCGGGCTTGACCCGTGGGGCTTCAGCCCACGGACTTGATCCGTGGGCGTCCACGTCTTTGATGCCGGCCGGAGCTGGCCCAAATAGACGTGGGTGGCCGGATCAAGTCCGGCCAAGGGGTACTTTGGGTTGCGCCGGATCATCAACTCGCAACCTGTTTCGTTTAGCCGGACAGCCGTGCGCCGACGCGGGGACCCAGATTAGCCGGCGCGGCGGTTAGCCTTCACCTGCGCGAGAAACGCGATCTCCTCCTCGGTCGAGGGGCGGCCGAGGATCGCGTTGCGGTGCGGAAAGCGGCCGAAGCGCTCGATGACCTCCGGGTAAGGCATTCCGTAGCGCCGGTTGGCGCCGCGCTCGGGATCGCGCAGCTCGCGGTGGTCGCGCTCGTCGGGCAGGTCGTCCCACAACGCTATCGCGCGGAGCTGGTCGGCGAGGCTTTCGCTGTGATGGAACGGCATGTACAGGAACTTGCGCCACACCGGCGGCAAGCCCTGGTCGAAGCCCCGAGCCAATGCCCGGTCGGCCGCATCGCGCGCCTTCGCATCGGTCGCGTAACAGCGCGGCGTGTCGCGGAAGATGTTCCGCGGGATCTGGTCGAGCAGCAGCACCAGCGCGAGCGCGCCGAGCGGCTCCTCTTCCCACGCGTCCAGCGCGCCGGAGGCGGCGGCTTCGTAGTCGGCGAGGAACAGCCGGCGCAGCCTCTCGTCGTGTTCGGGCGTGCTCCTGAACCAGATGTCGCGATGGGTCTCGCGATGCGGGTCGCCCGGCGGCCCAAACCATAGGTCGAGCAGCGCCGCGGCGCGCGCCGGGACAGCAATATCGCCGGGCATCAGCTGTTGTTCCCGTTTTCCCCCGAGCAGACGGCGAAACCATAGTCGATTGCCCGTCTCCGGGCCAGCCCGGCCGCTGCGCCAGCCGACGCGAACGCGGCGGCAAAGAGACGCCGGTCATGGTAGGTTGTCGGCTGCCGCCGCACGAGAGAGCCATGGGCCAGAAGCTTGTTCCGCATCACTCCCATTGGGGGGCGTTCAACGCCGTCGTCGAGGCGGGTCGGGTGGTCGGCGCGGTGCCGTTCGATTTCGACCCCGACCCCTCGCCGCTGATCGCGGCGATCCCGGACGCGGTCTATTCGCCGACCCGCATCGCCGGCCCGATGGTGCGCTCGGGATGGCTGAGGGGCGACCGGGCGAGCGGCGGCGGCCGCGGCCGCGAACCGTTCGTGCCGGTCGGCTGGGAGCACGCTCTCGAACTCGTCGCCGGCGAATTGAGGCGGGTGCGCCGCGAGCACGGCCCCTCGGCGATCATGGGCGGCTCGCAAGGCTGGTCGTCGGCCGGTCATTTCCATGAGGCGCGCGGGCAGCTGCGGCGCTTTCTCGCCGCCTCCGGCGGCTTCGTCGACCAGACCAGCAATTACAGCTTCGGCACCGCGCTGACCTTCCTGCCGCACATCCTCGGCAACGCCCAGGCGGTGACCGGCCCCTTGACCTCGTGGTCGTCGATCGCGCGGCACACCAGGCTGTTCGTCATGTTCGGCGGCGCCAATCCGAAAAACACGCAGGTCGCCAAGGGCGGCTGCGCCTGGCATGGCACAAGCGGTGCGCTGGCGGCGCTGGCGCGGGAAGGCGTGCGCGTCGTCAACATCAGCCCGATCCGCGAAGACGGTCCGGAAGCCGTAAAGCCCGAATGGATCGCGATCCGGCCTAACACCGACACGGCGATGATGTTGGCGCTGGCGCATACGCTGATCGTCGAGCGGCGCCACGATTCGGGCTTCCTCGCACGCTATTGCACCGGCTTCGACCGCGTATTGCCATACCTGGCCGGCGAGGCCGACGGGCAGCCGAAGGATGCGGCGTGGGCGGCGGCGATTACCGGCGTGCCGGCCGAGACGATCCGCGCGCTGGCGCGGCAGATGGCGGCGCAGCGCACGCTCCTGACGGCGTCGTGGTCGTTGCAGCGCGCCGACCACGGCGAGCAGCCCTATTGGGCCTTGGTGCTGCTGGCCGCCTGCCTCGGCCAGATCGGCTTGCCGGGCGGCGGGTTCGGCTTCGGCTATGGCTCGGGCGCCGGCCTGGCCAAGCCGCCATTGCTGTTTCCCGGCCCGGCGATGCCGGCCCTGCCCAACCCGGCGCGGCTGGCGATCCCGGCCGCGCGCATCGCCGACTGCCTGCTCAATCCCGGTGCCCGCTACGACTACGACGGCCGGAGCGCCACCTATCCCGATATCCGCCTCGTCTACTGGGCCGGCGGCAACCCGTTTCACCACCACCAGGACCTGAACCGGCTGCGCCGCGCCTGGCAATGCCCGGAGACGATCGTTGTGCACGAGCCGTGGTGGACCGCGACGGCGCGCCATGCCGATATCGTGCTGCCGGCGACAACCTCGCTCGAACGCAACGACATCGGCGGCTCGCCGCGCGACCGCTTCGTCGTCGCGATGCACCGAGCGATCGAGCCGGTCGGCGAGGCGCGGCACGATTTCGACATCTTCCGCGAGTTGGCGCGCCGGCTCGGCTGCGAAGGCGAGTTCGCCGAAGGACGCGACGAGACGGCGTGGCTGCGCCATATCTACCAGATGTTTCGCGAGCGCGCGCAGAGCAATCTCGTGCCCGAGTTCGATGCGTTCTGGGACAAGGGCTGGTTCGAAATCCCGCCGCGCGCCGAGGAATACGTGCTGTTCGCCGAGTTTCGCGCCGACCCCGACAAATCCAAATTGCGCACGCCTTCGGGCCGCATCGAACTCTATTCGGACGAGATCGCCGGGTTCGGCTATGACGATTGCCCGCCGCACCCCTGCTGGATCGAGCCGGCGGAATGGCTCGGCGGGCGGCAGACGCCGGATTTTCCGCTGCACCTCGTGTCGAGCCAGCCGCGCCACAAACTGCACAGCCAGATGGATCCCGGTCCGGTCAGCGCGCAGGGCAAAACCGCCGGCCGCGAGACCTTGGCGATCAACCCCTCCGACGCCGCGGCGCGCGGCATCGCGGGCGGCCAGGTCGTGCGCGTCTTCAACGGGCGCGGCGCCTGTTTCGCCGGCGCCGAGATCACCGATGCCGTCAGCGCGGGCGTGGTCCGGCTATCCTGCGGCGCCTGGTACGATCCGGCGGGCGACGGCGACGCTCCGGCTTGCGCGCACGGCAATGCCAATGTCCTGACGCGCGACCATGGCACCTCGCGGCTGAGCCAGGGCCCAAGTTCGGCGACGGCGCTGGTCGAGGTCGCGATATGTGCCGAGCCGCCGCCGGTCAGAGCCTTCGCGCCGGTACCGCTGGGCGCTTCTGCCGACTGACGGACTCATGAGCGAAGGCCAGATCGGGCGGTCGCTGCGCCGCCACGAAGACGAGCGTTTCCTGACCGGGCATGGGCGCTATGTCGATGACATCAACGCGCCCGGCCAACTGCATGCGGTTGTCGTGCGTTCCCCGCATGGGCATGCCGCGATTGACGGCATCGACGCCGCGGCGGCGCGCGCGATGCCCGGCGTCCATGGCGTCTTCACCGCCGCCGATCTCGATGCCGACGGCATCGGACCATTGCCGTGCATCGCGCAGGTCGCGACCGTCGCGCCGATCATCGTGCCGCCGCGCCGGGCCTTGGCGCGGGACCGCGCGCGGCATGTTGGCGATCCCGTGGCGTTCGTCGTCGCCGATACGGCCGAACAGGCGCGCGACGCCGCCGAGCGGGTCGCCGTCGCCTATCGGCCATTGCCGGCGGTGGTCGATGCGACGGCGGCGCTCATGGCGCAAGCGCCGCTGTTGTGGGACGAGGCGCCGGGCAATCTGTCCTACCGCTTCGAGCGCGGCAACAAGGCGGCAGTCGAGGTGGCGTTCGCCGGAGCGGCCCACACCGTCGAGATCGAGATCGTCAACAACCGGCTCGTCGTCGCACCGATCGAGCCGCGCGCCGCGATCGGCCGGTATGATCAGCGTGCTGACTCCTTCGATTTGCTGCTGACCGGGCAAGGCGTGCACAGCTTGCGCCGGCAACTCGCCGACGCCGTGTTCCACATGCCGGAAGCGCGCATCCGCGTGCAT
>DATEKP010000416.1:0-3503 GCA_035277405.1 Allostellaceae bacterium
GGCCGCGGGCGGCGGCTACGCGGCCGGTCAGGAGCGCGGGATCAACGGCGCGGTGAACGATTTCGCGGTCAAGTCCGATATCGAAAAGGCGCTCGCGGCCGATCCGCAGCTCCAGTCCGGCGTCACGATGACGGTCTACCAGGGCCGCGTGCTGCTGACCGGACGCGTGCCGAACCCGCAGCTGCGGGCCGAGGCGGAGCAGATCGCCGGCCGCACGCACGACGTGCGCGCGGTGTACAACGAGCTGGAGGTGGCGCCGGCGGAGACCGCGTGGGACGACGCCAAGGATGCGTGGATCACGACGCGCGTGCGTTCGGAGATGGTGCTCGATCCCGCCGTCAAATCGCTCAACTACACGATCGATACCGCGAACGGCTCGGTGTATCTGATCGGCTCGGCCCGCTCGCAGACGGAGCTCGACCGCGCGACGCAGATCGCCCGCTACGTGCCGGGGGTCAAGCGCGTTGTCTCTTATGTCGAGCTGCGCGGCGGCTCGCCGGTGGCGGCGATGCCGGCGCCATATCGCGCGCCGGCGGGAAGCTACGGCATCGCGCCGGGCGGCGGCGGGCCGCAGGCGCCGATCGAGGTGCAGAAACTCTGAGGCCGATGATTTGACGATGCCCGACCTGCCCGATAGCGCCGATGCCGAGCAGTGCCGGGACTATTTGCGGGCGCTCGCCGCCGATCCGTCGCCCTTGCTGCCGATTGCCGAGGCGGCGCTGGCGCTCGCCGCGTTCGACCGGCCGCGGGTCGGGCTCGCGCGCTATCGGCAGCACCTCGACGCATTGGCGCGCGATGTCGGCCGCCACGCCGCCGCCGATGGAAATCTCGCCGACCGCGCCGCCGCGCTCAATGACATCATCCTGCTGAAGCACGGCTACAGCGGCGACGAACTGACCTACGACGACCTGCAGAACGCCAATCTGATGCGGGTCGTCGATCGCCGCAAAGGCCTGCCGGTCACGCTCGGCATCCTTTACCTGCACGCGGCGCGCGCGCAGGGCTGGCACAGCGTCGGGCTGGCCTTTCCCGGGCATTTCCTGGTCCGCATCGAGGACGGTGCCGAGCGCCTGATCCTCGACCCGTTCCACGGCCGGGTGTGCGATGCGGCTGGGCTGCGCGAGCTGCTGAAGGCGATGGCCGGGCCGGCGGTCGAGCTGTCGCCGGAACACTACGCGCCGGTTGCCGATCGCGATATCCTGCTGCGCCTGCAGAACAACCTCAAATCGCGCCTGTTGCAGGCCGGACGGCACGAGCGCGCGCTGGCCGTCGTCGAAACGATGCTGCTGTTGGCGCCCGATCTCGCCGGGCTGTGGCAGGAGGCGGGGCTGCTCAACGCGCAGCTCGGCAACATGCTCGCCTCGGCGAACGCGATCGAGGAATTCATCGTGCGCGCCCCCGAGGGCACCGCCCGCCATCAGGCGGCGGCGTTTCTGCAGCAGATCAAGGCGAAGCTCAACTGAGGCCGCGGCGGCCTGCGGCGTCCTGCCATCTCGCCGCCGGCGCGTCTCGGCTCATCTAAGCGGCGTCATGCCTGCATTCGATAGCATTACGGAACCGGCGATCGTCGCTTTGGTCGATCGGTTTTATGCAAAAGCCCGCCGCGACTCTGAGATCGGGCCGCTGTTCGAAGCGGCTGTCGCCGATTGGGACGAGCACCTCGACAAATTGCACGATTTCTGGTCGTCGGTCATGCTGACCACCGGCCGCTACAAGGGCAACCCGATGGCGGCCCATGTGAAGCACCCGATCGAGAAGCGGTTTTTCGCGCGCTGGCTGGCGCTGTGGCGCGAGACGGCGGAGGAGGTATTCGCCCCGGAAGAAGCGGCGCGGTTGCAGGACAAGGCCGAGCGCATCGCCGAAAGCCTGAAGCTCGCGCTGTTCTACCGTCCCGGCTCGCACAAGCTTTAGCGCCAGCGCCGCCCTTCGGCGCGACCCGTTGGATTTTGACGCCGCGAACGCTTGTCCCGGCCGGCCCGATCCGCTATCAAAACTGGGATTCGCGTGCTCTCTCCCGGGCGGGCGGTCGGTGAACGGAAGGTTTCGGTGATTTCGCTCGACAACTGCCCGGCCCTGGTCCTCAACGCCGATTTCCGCCCGCTCAGCTATTACCCGCTGTCGCTGTGGTCGTGGCAGGACGCGGTCAAGGCGGTGTTTCTCGACCGCGTCAACATCGTCGATCACTACGACGCTTTCGTGCGCAGCCCGTCGTTCGAGATGCGCCTGCCGAGCGTCATCGCGTTGAAGGAATACGTGCAGGCGGCGCGCCACCCGGCCTTCACGCGCTTCAACGTGTTTCTGCGCGACCGCTTCACGTGCCAATATTGCGGCCGGCCGCAGCCCTCGCACGATCTGACCTTCGACCATGTCGTGCCGCGCTGCCGCGGCGGCAGGACGGTGTGGAACAACGTCGTCACCGCCTGCGGCAGCTGCAATCTGTTGAAGGGCAACCGCCTGCCGCAGCAGAGCGGCATGTACCCGCGCACCCGGCCGGTGCAGCCGACCAGCTACATGCTGCAGGAGAACGGCCGCGCCTTCCCGCCCAATTTCCTGCACCAGAGCTGGCGCGACTACCTCTACTGGGATACCGAGCTCGACCCGGCCTGAGCGCGGGCAGGAGACTGGACGCCGATGCCGCCGTCGCTCAACATCGCCGACAAGCGGGCCGTCATCCGAGAGCTGGTTCGCGACCGCAGTTTCGCCGATGTCGGTGGGCTGTGGGGGGTGCAGAACGAGATGGTGTCGGTCGCCCTTAAGGCCGACGCATCGGCGGCGACGATGATCGATATCACGCCGCTGGCGAACCCGTTGTGGCAACAGCTGCGCGAACGGGTGCTCGGCGAGACGCTGCGTCCGTTCAAGGCGGTGCAGGCGGATGCTTGCGCCGTCGATTTCGTTGAGCGGGTTGGCGCATTCGACGTCGTCCATTCGGCGGGCGTCATCTATCACCTGCACAGCCCGATCGATTACCTGATCAACCTGCGTAAGATCACCCGCGAATACCTGATCGTCACCAGCATGACGGTGCCCGACAAGCTGTCGCACGAAGACCGGGAAATCGATCTCTCCGGCGGCCGCTTTCTGTCCACCTACGGCCTCGATGGGCCGCAAGCCGCGATCGTCGAGGAACACTTCGCCGCGCTCGGCATAAAGAACGCCCTGCTGCGCGACGACAACAGCCTGCTGCCGAACGGCATGTTCAATGTGGGGCCGTGGTGGTGGCTGTTTACTGCTGAGAGCTTGCGCCGCCTGCTGTCGCTGGCCGGGTTGGAGATGCTGGCGGTCGGGGAAAGCTGGCCGGGCCGCGCGCACAGCTTCCTGTGCCGGCCGCGGTATGCTGCTGCGCCGCTGCATGCCGCGCCGGCTGCCCCGGACAATGCCGCCCTGCGGCGCGCGCTCGCCGCCGCGCGCCAGGCCTTCGGCATGGACGCGGCGTGGTGGTCGGACGGCATGGCTGCCGAACTGCGGTTCTGGAAACATTGGGTCGAGACCGGCGGTGCGAA
>DATEKP010000417.1:0-3255 GCA_035277405.1 Allostellaceae bacterium
TTGCCAGCGGCGGCGGGTCGGGGAGGGAAGGGCGGTTGCTTCGGGCCGACTGCACGTGCCGTGCCGCGTCAGGGCGCGGCGTCGGCCAGCCCGGCGAGGGCGAGCCATTGGGCCTCGTCGAGGGTCGCGACGCCGAGCGAAGCGGCACGCGCGGCCTTCGAGCCGGCATCGGCGCCGATCACGACATAGTCGGTCTTCGACGATACCGAGCTGGCGACATTGGCGCCCAACGCCTCGGCCCGCGCCTTCGCTTCCGGGCGCGACATAGACTCTAGGCCGCCGGTGAAGACGATGGTCTTCCCCGCCAGCGGCGACATCGCACGCTGCGCCGGCGCCTCGTAATCGAGCACCGTCAACTCGTGTTCGAGATCGTCGAGGATCTCGCGGTTGTGCGGCTCGGCGAAAAACCCGACGATGTCGGCCGCCATCGCCGCGCCGATGCCGTTGATGCCGAGGAGATCGGTGTAGGCAGCGCTCTCCGGGTCCTGCGCCGCCTCCATGTCGCGCCGCCATTCGGCCAGCGAGCGGTAATGGCGCGCCAGGAGACGCGCCGTCGCCTGGCCGACCTGCGGGATGCCGAGCGCATTGATGAAGCGGTCGAACGCAATCTGGCGGCGGCTGTCGATCGCGGCGATCAGCTTTCGCGCGCTGACCTCGCCCCAGCCCTCGCGACCGACGATGTCCTCGGCCTTGAGCCGGAAGATGTCGCCGGGCCGGCGGATCAAGCCGTCTTCCCAGAATTCGGCGATATGCTTGTCGCCGAGGCCCTCGATATCGAACGTGTCGCGCGCGACGAAATGCTTCAAGCGCTCGACCGCCTGCGCGGCGCAGATCAGCCCGCCGGTGCAGCGCCGCGCCGCCATGCCCGGCTCGCGCACCGCGAGGCTGTTGCAGATCGGGCAATGGTCGGGGAATTCATATGGTTCGGCGTCGGGCGGCCGGCGCTCCGGGACGAATCCGACGATCTGCGGGATCACGTCGCCGGCGCGCTGCACGATGACCGTGTCGCCGATGCGCACGTCCTTGCGCTGGATCTCGTCCTCGTTGTGCAAGGTCGCGCGCTGCACGACGACGCCGCCGACCGTGATCGGCTCCAGCATCGCGACCGGGGTCAGCGCCCCCTGACGGCCGACCGAGATCAGGATGTCGAGCAGCCTGGTCTGCGCCTGCTGCGCCGGGAATTTGTGCGCCAGCGCCCAGCGCGGCGCCCGGCTGACCATGCCGAGCCGGGCCTGCAATTGGAGGTCGTTGAGCTTGTAGACGACGCCGTCGATGTCGTAGGGCAGCTCGGCCCGCGCGGCGCCGATCTCGCGGTAATAGGCGAGCACCTCGTCGACGCCATGGCACAGCCGCGAGTGGTCGTTTACCGTGAAACCCCACTCCTCGAAGCGCGCGAGCGCCTCGGCGTGGGTGCGGGCGAACGGCGCGCTGGCCTCGCCCCAGTGATAGGCGAAGAACTTGAGCGGCCGGCGCGCCGTCACCGCCGGGTCGAGCTGGCGCAATGAGCCGGCCGCGACATTGCGCGGGTTGGCATAGATTGCCTCGCCGGCGGCTTCGCGTTCGGCGTTGATCGCGAAAAAGCCCTGCCGCTCAAGATAGACTTCGCCGCGGATTTCGATGATCTCGGGCCAGCCGCTGCCTTTGAGGGTTCCCGGCACGGTCGCGAGCGTGCGGATATTCGCGGTCACGTCCTCGCCGGTGACGCCGTCGCCGCGCGTCGCGCCGAGCACGAGCCGGCCGCCTTCGTAGCGCAGCGCCGCCGACAGGCCGTCGATCTTCGGCTCGGCCATGACCTCGACGGCGTCCTCGGCGACCTGCGCCTCGGTCGCGGTGCGCCGGAAGAAATTGCGCACCCCGGCGAAGAAGTCGCGCACATCGGCCTCTTCGAAGGCGTTCTGCAGGGACAGCATCGGCGCGCTGTGGGTGACCTTGGCAAAGCCTGCGGCCGGCGCCGCGCCGACCCGGCGCGACGGGCTGTCGGCGCGGATCAGCTCGGGAAAGCGCGCCTCGATCGCCTGGTTGCGGCGGCGCAATTCGTCGTATTCGGCGTCGGAAATTTCCGGCGCGTCCTTGGCGTAATAAAGCTGGTCGTGATGCGCGATCTGGGCCGCGAGCCGCGCCAATTCGGCCGCAGCTTCCTCCTCGGTCAGCAATTCGACGGAGCGGGCGGCGAGGTCGTTATCCGAAGATCTCTGCCTTATCGGTTGCATCGTTGGATCGGCGCCTAGCGTCCTTCGAGACGCCCGCTACGCGGGCTCCTCAGGATGAGGAATTTTAGTAATGCGATCAACAATGTGCCTCATCCTGAGGAGCGCTCGAAGAGCGCGTCTCGAAGGGCGCACCGTGATCCTGCAGTCATTCATCGCTGCGCCCCGGCGATCAGGCTGGCGGCGGCGGCGCGCGCCTCGGCGGTGACGGTGCTGCCCGACAGCATGCGCGCGATCTCCTCCTGCCGCGTGTCGGCGTCGAGCTCCTCGACCCGGGTCACGGTCGCCCGCTCGGCCTGCCATTTGGCGACCCGCCAGTGGTGCGCGCCGCGCGCCGCGACTTGCGGCGAGTGCGTCACGACCAGCACCTGCAACCCCGCCCCGAGCCGCTGCAGCCTTTCGCCGACCGCCGCCGCGACGGCGCCGCCGATGCCGCTATCGACCTCGTCGAAGATCAAGGTCGGCACCGGCGATGTGCCGGCCAATACAAGCTTCAGCGCCAGCATGAAGCGCGACAGCTCGCCGCCCGAGGCGATGCGCGACAGCGGCCCGAACGGCGCGCCGGGGTTGGTCGCGACCTCGAACTGCACGCGCTCGGTGCCGTGCTCGCCCCATTCGGCTTCGCTAAGCGGCGTCAGCACGGTACGGAACCGCGCCTTGTCGAGGCGCAGCGGCTTCAGTTCGCCGGCAATTGCCTTGTCGAGGCGCTGCGCGGCCGCCGCGCGGGCCTGCGCGACGGCTTCGGCTGCGGTTAGGTAGCGGGCGCGCGCGGCCTTTTCCTGCTGCTCCAGCACGGCGACCGCGTCGGCGCCGAGATCGATCGCGGCGAGGCGGTCGGCGAGCGCCTCGCGCAACTGCGGCAGGTCGGCGACCTGCACGTCGTGCTTGCGGGCCAGCGCGCGCAATGAAAACAGGCGTTCCTCGACGGTTTCGAGCGCCCGCGGGTCGAGTTCGAGGGCGTGGCCGGCCTGGGTCAGCGCGGCGAGCGCTTCGCCGGTCTCGGCGGCGGCGCGCTCGGCCGCCTCTACCGCGCCGTCGAGCAGGCCCT
>DATEKP010000418.1:0-3414 GCA_035277405.1 Allostellaceae bacterium
CTACAAGCCGTCAGGGCTTTGTTATAGAGCGCGCCCGCGCGCGGTGGGGTGCATAGCTCAGTTGGTAGAGCAGCTGACTCTTAATCAGCGGGTCCAAGGTTCGAGTCCTTGTGCACCCACCATCTTTGTTGCCGCGGATCATCGCCGGCGCCGCTCCGGGGATGGTTCGGGAGGACGGCAGCGATGAGATGGCTGCTCCCGATCGTCATCGCGGCCGGCTTTGCCCTACCTGCGTGCGCGGCTGGCATCGACTCCCGCGGCTATACTTGCGCCAATCTGCACGCGCTGATCGCGGCGCGCGGTTTCGTCTTCATCTCGCAGCCGGCGTTCGGCGATTTTGTCGTCGCCAGCCCGTATTTTTGCGGCGGAGGGCAGCAGGTGGAGCTGCGCAGCGTCCCGACCGCCGATACTGCCGAGTGCCCGATCAACTACTGCATCCCCCGCTACGACAACGAGCGGCAATAATCGCCGGCTCAGCGCGCGCAGAACCGGCGCACCAAGAGGCGGGTCACGGCGTAGAATACAAGCCCATGCACGACCAGCACACCGAGGGCGGGCCAGGTCAGCGTCACGGCCGCATGGCCGGTCAGGAGGTCGGTGGCGCCGATCGCCATCCAGTTCATCGCCGAATGGGCGCCGATCGTCAGCTCGATGCGCTCGTCGCGCAATGATACGGCCGAATAGATCAGCGACAGGATCAGCAGATAGGGGATCGTCAAAGGCCCGTAGGCGTTCAGATGCAACGCCCCCCACGCCAGCCCGACGATGACGGCGATGACGATGCGGCTGCGCACGAGCCGGCCCAGCGCCTGGGTCAGGTAGCCGCGAAACAGCATCTCCTCGCTGGCCGCCTGGAACGGGATCAGCACGGCGACGATCGCCAGCACCCATACCGGCAGCCCCGACGGCGCCCGCCATGGCGCACCGGTGACGACGTGTTGGGCCGCGACCAGCGCGATCAGGATGCCGCCCTCGATCCCGGCGCCGATCGCGAGGCGGCGCGAGTCGAGCGCGAGATCGGTCGAGATCAGCGACAGCCACGGCCGGCGATGGCTGCGCGCGACCCCCCAGGCGAGGGCGATGCCGGCAACGACAACCAGCCCGAACGCCGCCACGACCGACATCCGCACGGCGGCGGTCGAAGACAACCAATGCGCCGCCACCCCGGCGAACAGCCCGCCGAAGACGATCGCGGCAACCGCGAGCGGCAGCAGCACGATGCGCAGGATCGTCAGGGCATAGCTGCGGAACGTATTGCGACCGAGCGCCGCGAGATCGATGAAGCGCCAGCCGTAGCCCTGCGGGGGCATGCGTGCGGCGGCGCTCAGCCGGCGGCCACCGGCGCCGCCACGGCGCCCGATGCGAGCCGCGTCACCGCCGGGTAATCGGTCTTGCCGGAGCCGAGCAGCGGCAGGACCGCGGCGGCCACGATGTCGCGTGGGATTGCCAGCTCGGGCAGGCGCTCGCGCTGCGCTGCCGCGACCAGCGCGTCACGGCCGATCTCGGGCGCCTCGCTGACCAGCACCAGCCGCTCGCCGCGCCGCGCATCCGGCACGGCGACGACGGCATGGCGGTATTCGGGATAAGCGGCCGCGGCGATGCGTTCGGCCACCGCCAGCGACACCATCTCGCCGGCGATCTTGGCGAAACGCCTGGCGCGGCCGGCGATCGTCACAAAACCCTCGTCGTCGAACCGTACGATGTCGCCGGTGTCGTGCCAGCCCTCGTCGGGCGGCATCAGCACGCCCGGCGCCTCAGGCCGCAGATAGCCCGCCATGATGTTCGGGCCGCGCAGCGACAAGCGTCCGCCTTCGTCAATGCCCTCGACCGGGTCGAGCCGGTATTCGAGCAAGGGCAGCAGGCGGCCGACCGTGCCCGCCTTGAAGTGCATCGGCGTGTTCACCGCGACGACCGGCGCGCATTCGGTGACGCCGTAGCCTTCGAGGATGCGCTTGCCGAAGCGCTCGGCCCAGGCGCGCCGCGTCTCCTCGCGCACCGGCTCGGCGCCGGCGAAGACATAGCGCAGCGCGTAGAAATCGTAGGGATTGGCGGCGCGCGCATAGCCCGCGAGGAACGTGTCGGTGCCGAACAGCAGGGTGGCGCCGATCCCGTAGGCCAGTTCCGGCACGATGCGGTAGTGCAACGGCGACGGATAGAGAAAGGTGCGCACGCCCGACAACAGCGGCAGCAGAAAGCCGCCGGTCAGGCCGAAGCTGTGAAACATCGGCAGCACATTGAGCAGGTGGTCGGCCGGGCTGAAATCGACCCTTGCGGCGAGCTGACGGCAGTTGGCGAGCAGATTGGCGTGGCTCAGCACGACCCCTTTCGGTGCGCCCTCGGAGCCGGAGGTGAACAGGATCACGGCCGGATCGGACGGCGAGATGCCGAGCCGGCGGTGGCGGGCGGCGCCAAAGCGCGATGCGAGGGCGCCGTACAGCCTGTCCAAGAGGCCGATGCCGCCGTGCACATCCTCCAGCCAGACGATCTCGACGCTGTCGGCGAGCGCGGCCGCCAAGGGTTCGAGCCGCGCCAGCTCGATAAAGCGGCGCGACGAGATGACGACGCGCAGCCGCGCCGTGCGGCACGCCGAAAGCACATTGTCGGCGCCGGCCGTGTAGTTCAGCATGGCCGGAACGCGGCCGGTCGCCTGCAAGGCGAAAAACGCCAGCGCGGCGCCGAGCGCGTTCGGCAGCATCAGCCCGACCGCCTCGCCCCGCCGCGCCGGTCTTGCCAGCCGACGGCCGAGAACGAGGCTCGCCGCGACGAGCCGGCCATAGCCGATCGGCCCGGCCGTCGGGTCGGCGAGGATCGGGTGAGCGCCGCCATGCGCGGCGCATGCCGCCAACAGGCCGGCGAACAATGTCGGCGGGCTCGGCCGCCGCGCCATCATCTCCGACATCGTGTCGTACAGCAGAAGGCCGGCGCGATGGCGGCGCGCGCGGCCGCGCAGCTCGGGCGGGATCGCGAGGCGCCGCGCTTCGCACAGTGTGATCGTCACCTTCGGGAACCAGCGCCGCCGCAGCCGTCCATATGGCCCGGAAGCGAGGCGCGAGAACGGCGTCGCCTCGGTCCCGTCGATGCGCACCGGCAGCACCGCCGCCTCGCCCTTGTCGGCGATCAATGCCGGCCCGTCATAGACCTTCATCAGCGCGCCGCCGGTGACGTTGAGGCGGCCTTCGGGAAAGATCACGCATTGCCGGCCGGTGCGCAGCGCCTTGACCAGCGACTTGGTCGCCATCGGCCGGGTCGGGTCCATCGGGTAGACGTCGGCGCCGGCGAGCAATGGCCGCGCCCACCAGCGGGCGGCCTGCGCCGTGTCGATCGCGAACATCGGATAGCCGGGCAGAAAGGCGGCGATCAGCGGCCCGTCGAGAAAGGAGACGTGGTTCGGCACGATGACGAGGCGCTCGGGCG
>DATEKP010000419.1:0-3639 GCA_035277405.1 Allostellaceae bacterium
AGGCGGGCGGCGTCGAGAATGTGTTGTTCGCCGCGCCGGGCGCATCGATCGCCCATCTGCGCACCTTCGCCGAAGAGATCATGCCGGCCTTCGACACGAAGAGCCCGATGGCCTTCGCCCAGGTGTGAACCATACGAGATAAACCGCAGTCCCGGCGCAAGCCGGGACCCACCTCGCCACTTCGGAGCGGCTGAAAAATGGGTCCCCGCGTCCGCCGGAATGCAAATTTTAAAGGAGTGACTGGGACATGATGCGCATTGCCGAGGCGTTGGAAGCGTTCCGTCCGCATCGCGGCGACGCGATCGTCGTGCCGGGGCGCGGCGGGCGCTACTGGACCGAGCTGACCGGCAACCAGAACCTCGACGTGCCGTTGGGCGACCCCGCGATGGGCGGCCATGCCGGCTTTGCGCTTGGTCTCGCACTGGCCCGCCCCGAGCGCAAGGTGGTGCTGTTCGACAGCGAGGGCGACATCCTGATGAGCCTCGGCATCCTGACGACGATCGCAGAGCAGGCCCCGGCCAACTTCTACCACTTCCTGTTGGACAACGAGGTCTATGCGACGACCGGCGGTCAGCCGGTGCCCAACGCGAAGAACATCACATACGACAATATGGCACTCGCCGCCGGGTATCCGCGCGCCCATGCGTTCGACGACAGCGCCGATCTCGCGCGCGAATTGCCGGCGATCCTCGGCCGGCCCGGCCCGGTCTTTGTCGCGCTGAAGGTCTATCCCGAAATCGAGAATGAGCCTATCGGCCGCCGCCGCCGCTGGCAGACCCGCTCGCGCGAGCAGGTGCTGGCCGATCTGAAGGGCGCGCTCGCCCCGCCCACCCGCTGAGCGCCCCGGCCGATTACAATCGAAAACCATGGTTTATTTTAGCGATTTACATCTATTTTCTCGTCTACTGCTTCTGTTGCGCGATTAACGACAAATTCAGCATCTATTGCTGACCATGGTTTACGCAAACGCAATGTTTATTGCGGAGAAATACGCCGCTTTTCACGGCGAAAGAGGACCGCGTCAACCATGCGCGGGGTGGGGCGCAATTTCGACCGGCTGCCGATCCGGCACAAGCTGCTCGCGATCGCGGCGGCGGCAACGGCGCTGGCGGTGCTCGTCATCGCGGCAGCGCTGGCGCTCGACTCGCACCTCTACACCAGCTTCTGGCACACGCTCGTCGCGATCGCGGTGGCGCTGGCGGCGGGGATTGGCCTCGCGGGAATCCTCTTTCGCCGCGTCACTCGACCGCTCGAAACCCTGGCTGCGGCGCTCGGCGAGCTGTCGCGACGGCGCGACTATGCGCTGCGCATGCCGCCGGGCGGCGATGAAATCGGCCGGCTAAGCAACAGTATCAACCTGCTGCTGGGCGAGATCGAACGCGCCCGCGCGACGCTCGACGAGCAGGTGATGGACCGCAGCGCCGCTCTATCGGCGGCCAACGCGCAGCTGCGCGAGGCGGCGGCGCAATCGGAGGCGGCGCGGCAGCGGGCCGAGGCGGCGAGCCAGGCGAAATCGGCATTCATCGCCAATATGAGCCACGAGCTGCGCACGCCGCTCAATGCGATCATCGGCTTCTCCGACCTGATGAAGTCGCAGACTTTGGGGCCGATCGGCAACCGCACCTATCTCGAATACGCCGCCGACATCAATTTCAGCGGCGCCCATCTGCTCGACATCATCAACGACATCCTCGATGTCGTGCGCTATGAGGCCGGGCGCATGGAATTGAAGGAGGAGCCGGTCGCGATCGAGGAGATCGTGCACGAGGCGCTGCGGCTGATCGCGCCGCAGGCGGCGCAGGGCGAGGTCAGGGTCGGCTGGACACCGCCGCCCGCACCGCTGCCGCCGCTCTATTGCGACCCGCTGCGGCTGCGCCAGATGCTGCTCAACATCCTGTCGAACGCGGTCAAATTCACCCGGCCCGGCGGCACCGTCGATATCGTGGCCGAGCTCGGCGACGATTTGCAGCTCGTCGTCCGCGACACCGGCATCGGCATCCGACCCGAAGACCTCGCCCGCATCATGACCCCATTCGGCCAAATCGCCTCGGCCTATTCGCGCGAGCGCCAGGGCGCCGGCCTCGGCCTGACCCTGACCAAGGCGCTGATCGAGCGGCATGGCGGCCGCCTCAGTCTGGAAAGCACGCCGGGCATCGGGACGGTCGTGCGGTTGGTCTTTCCGGCGGTGCGGATCGTCCGCTGATCGGCCGGGCCGCAACCGGCGAATTGCGCCTGCCTTTTGCCGCGCAGTGATGTAAAAGCCCTTTACATGAGCTGGTCGAGCCAGGGGCCGGGCGGGCGCCGCGGCTATCATCACGGCAATCTGCGCGAAGCGCTGATCGCCGCGGCGCTCGACCTGATCGCGCGCAAGGGGCCGGCCGGCTTCACCTTCGCCGACGCGGCGCGCTCCGCCGGGGTCAGCCCGGCCGCTCCCTACCGCCATTTTCGCGACCGCGACGCGCTGATCGCCGATGTCGCGCGGCGCGGCTTCGAGCTGTTCGAGGCGCGGCTCGATGCGGCGTGGGACGACGGGCGGCCGGAGCCGTTTCGCGCCTTTGAGAATGTCGGCCGCGCCTATCTCGCCTTCGCGCGCGAGGAACCGGCCTATTATTCGGCGATGTTCGAGGCCGGCTTGGCGCTCGATGCCGAACCGGGGCTGCGGCTCGCCGCCGATCGCGCGTTTGCGGTGTTGCGCCGCGCATCGGAGGCGTTGTGCGCCCCGTTGCCGCGCGAGAAACGGCCGCCGGCGCTGATGATGAGCCTCCACATCTGGGCCCTGTCGCACGGCATCGCCTCGCTGTTCGGCCGCGGCGACGAGGGGCGCCGGCCATTGCCGATGCAGCCCGAGGAACTGCTCGAAGCGGGCGTGCTGATCTACCTGCGCGGCCTCGGCCTCATCGCCCCCGGATGAACAAACCCTTCCGTCATGCCCGCGAAAGCGGGCATCCAGGGCAACCGACGCGGTCTTGCACTCCTGGATTCCCGCTTTCGCGGGAATGACGAACGAGAAGCGATACGCCCGCGGGATAACCGCACCGGCACGTCTTGACAGCACCGCGGCGCGCGATTATGTGATCATGTGAATGTAATAAACATTCACATGAGGCCACCAATGGCGACACTCGCCGCACGGTTGGACGACATCGGCAAGCCGGCCTGGATCGGGCTGATGATCGCGAGCTTCATCGTGTTCTGGCCATTGGGCCTGATTGTGCTCGGTTTTTTGATCGGGAGCGGACGCATGGGGTGCTGGATGGATGGCGGGCAACGCTGGCAACGGCACATGGACCGCATGCAGGACCGCATGCAGCGGCGCATGGACCGCATGCAGCAGCGCGCCGAGCGCTGGTGGGGGCCCCGCCCGGCGGCGTCGAGCGGCAACCACGCGTTCGACGAATACCGCGAGGAGACGTTGCGCCGCCTCGAAGACGAGCAGCGCGAGTTCCTCGAATTTCTGGAGCGTCTGCGCCACGCCAAGGACAAGGCCGAATTCGACCAGTTCATGGCCGAGCGCGGCCGCCGCTACGACCAGCCGCCGCCCCCGCCGTCGGCCGCTTGACGCGCGAAGAACTCCCCGTGGCCGACTTGCTCCGGCCACCCATGTCTCTTTACCGGTATGGGTAGTTTGAAGACGTGGAC
>DATEKP010000420.1:0-5348 GCA_035277405.1 Allostellaceae bacterium
TTGCGTGCGGCGGAACCGCGCGAACCGACCCCATGCCACCACTGCTTAATGTCAGCGGGAATGACAAAGGGCGGATATTCCCAGCCGAGCCGCTCGCGCGCGCCCTTGATCTCCTCGGCGCCGAGCGGCGAGCCGTGCGCCGCGGCGGTGCCGGCCTTGGTCGGCGCGCCGAACGCGATCGTCGTGCGGCAGGCGATGAGGCTCGGGCGGTCGTGCGTGTGGGCGCGGCGGATCGCATCGCGGACCTGGTTGTGGTCCTGGCCGTCGATGCGCTCGGCCATCCAGCCATGCGCCTCGAACCGTTTGATCTGGTCGTCGGAGACGGCGAGGCTCGTGGGCCCGTCGATCGAGATCGAGTTGTCGTCCCAGAACACGATCAGCTTGTTGAGCCGCAGATGCCCGGCCAAGGACAGCGCCTCGTGGCTGATCCCCTCCATCAGGCAGCCGTCGCCGCAGAACACATAGGTGCGGTGATCGACGACGGCGTCGCCGAACTCGGCGGCGAGATGCCGCTCGGCCAGGGCCATGCCGACCGAATTGGCGAGGCCCTGCCCCAAGGGGCCGGTCGTCGTCTCGATGCCGGGCGCGAGATGCCGCTCGGGATGACCGGCGGTGCGGCTGCCGAGCTGGCGGAAATGCTTCAGCTCGTCCAGCGTCATGTCGGGGTAGCCGAGCAGGTGCAAGAGGCCGTAGAGCAGCATCGAGCCGTGCCCGTTCGACAAGACGAAGCGGTCGCGGTCGGGCCAGTCGGGCATCTGCGGGTCGAATTTGAGGAACTCGGCGAACAGCACTGCGGCGATGTCGGCCATCCCCATCGGCATGCCGGGATGGCCGGATTTGGCCTGCTCGACCGCGTCCATCGCCAGCGCGCGCAAGGCATTGGCCATGCGGCGCAAGCGGGGGTCGGCGGGCGGCGGAAGGGGCGGGGCGGCTTCGGTCATGGGCCTCAGTCTAAAGGGCGTCGGCGTCCCCGGCAAACGCCGCGCGCCGCCGCCGATCCCGCCACAATGCCGTCATTCCGGCCGGAGCGCAGCGGAGAGCCGGAATCCAGGGCCACACATTCGGTCGGTTGCCCTGGATGCCCGCTTTCGCGGGCATGACGGGCTTAAGATTATCGCAGCAGGTCCTCGTACAGATCGCGCCATTGCGGGTTCGTCTGCTCGATCAAGTCGAGCTTCCAGGCGCGGCGCCACTTCTTGATCTGCTTCTCGCGCGTGATCGCCGCCTCCATCGTGTCATGGAACTCGACGTAAACGAGCCCATGGACGCCGTAGCGTTTTGTGAATCCCTCCACCGCATCGGTTCGATGTGTCCAGATGCGGCCGGCAAGATCGCTCGTCACCCCGACATACAAAGTAACGTTACGCTCGCTCGCCAGGATGTAAACGCACGGCCGCATGGTTCTGAATTCCCGATCAAACCAGCCGTCATTCCGGCCGGAGCGCAGCGGAGAGCCGGAATCCAGGGGCCACATGTCCCGTCGGCGGCCCTGGATGCCCGCTTTCGCGGGCATGACGGGTTCAATGTTAGCCGATGGTTGGGCCGCACGATTGTTTCCGGCCAGCCGCTCCGCTAACGTCCGGACCGGAATTCGTGAAGGGAGAGGGGCATGGCGGCGATCGTCGGGCAAGGCGACTACCAATACCGCATCGTCGAGGACTGGGCGAAACTGCCGGACGGCTGGTCGTTCAAGGAAGTGGCCGCGGTCGGGGTCGACAAGAACGACAATGTCTACGCCTTCGGGCGCGGCGAGCACCCGATGATGGTGTTCGATCGCAACGGCAATTTCCAGCGCTCGTGGGGCGAGGGGCAGTATCCGCGGGCGCACGGCGTCCACATGGGTCCCGACGACTCGATCTACCTGACCGACGACGGCGGGCATTTCGTGCGCAAGTGCCGGCTCGAGGACGGCAAGGTGCTGCTCGAATTGGGCGTCCCCGGCACGCCGGCGCCCTATATGTCGGGCGAGCCGTTCCACCGCTGCACTCACACGGCATTGTCGCCGCAGGGCGACATCTACGTGTCGGACGGCTACGGCAACGCCCGCGTGCACAAATATTCGCCCGACGGCAAGCATCTCTTCGCCTGGGGCGAACCCGGCACCGACCCCGGCCAGTTCAACATCGTGCACAATATCTGCACCGACGCCGACGGCTGGGTCTATGTCGCCGACCGCGAGAACCATCGCGTCCAGGTGTTCGACGGCAACGGCAAGTACGAGACGCAGTGGAACAACCTCCACCGCCCGTGCGGCCTGCATATGCACTATGGGCACAAGCCTGAATGCTATATCGGCGAATTGGGGCCGGGCATGGCGGTCAACCGCAACAGCCCCAATCTCGGGCCGCGCGTCTCGATCGTCGACAACCAGGGCAAGCTGTTGTCGCGCATCGGCGACCCGCATGCCGGCACCGCGCCGACCTCGTTCATCGGGCCGCACGGCCTCGCGGTCGATTCCCGCGGCGATCTCTATGTCGGCGAAGTATGCTGGACCCTGTGGCCGGGCCTCTTCCCCGGCCAGCCGCACCCGCCCGGCCTGCGCGCCCTGCAGAAATACGAGCGGGTGCGGTAACGCCGGCTGCGGGGGATGCGGACCCTGTCTCCCACGGCGATCGCATTTGAGCCCTCCCCCATCGAGGGGGGAGGGTTGGGAGGGGGTGATCGCGCCGAGTGGAAATCCGTCCGGTGCGCGGGCGGCGAATTCACCCCCACCCCGGCCCTCCCCCCATCGAGGGGGAGGGAGTAGACGGGGCAAATGCGATAGCCCTGGCAGCGCAACGGCAGGCGCGTTGACGGGGCGGGGCGGGCGTCCCTAAGCTTTGCCGATGAGCGAACTCGACGACGCGCTCGCCCGGCTGGAGATCGCGGTGGCGCGGCTGGAGGCCGCCTCGGGCGCAGCGAAGCGCGCCGCCGCAAGCGACGCGCGGGTGGCGGAAGTCGCGACGGCGATCGCCGAGCGGATCGATGCCGCGCTCGCCAAGCTGGGCCGGCTGCTCGACGGGGAGGGGTGACATGGGCCAGGTCGTCGTCAAGGTCAACGGCCGCGATTTTCCGCTCAGCTGCGCCGACGGGCAGGAGCCGCGCATCCGCCGGCTGGCGCAATATGTCGACGCCAAGATCGGCGAATTCGTCAAGACGGTCGGCCAGGTCGGCGAGGCGCGGCTGATCCTGTTGGCGGCGCTCGTCATCACCGACGAGTTGTCCGACGCCAACGAGGCCTTGCAGCAGGAGCGCAGCCGGGCGGCGGCCTCCGACATCCATGGCATGGCCGATCGCATCGAGAGCATTGCGGCGCGCCTCAAGTCGTCCTAGGTAAAGCCGGCGAGCGGGGCTGCGCGGTGCGTCAGGCCGCTTATGCCCCGGGGCCGATATCTACCGTTTGGGAGCTGTCCCTGTCGGAGTCGTGGCTTCGATACATGGCGCCCACCTGCGATGCAGGGCCACGGTGGGTTTGCAACGCCAACGGCCGAGGCGGCTCCGCTCGCGTGACGCCGGGAGCGCGGGTGCCGTGCATATCCTTTTTTGCGGCGATGTCATGGGGCGGGCCGGGCGCGACGCGGTCAAGGCGCATCTGCCGGGGCTGCGGCGCGACCTCGCGATCGACCTGGCGATCGTCAACGCCGAGAACGCGGCGCACGGGTCCGGTCTGACCGAGCGGCTGGCCGGCGAACTCTACGATGCCGGCGCCGACGTGTTGACCACCGGCAACCACGTGTGGGACCAGCGCGAGCTGATCGGCTCGATCGGCCGCGACCCGCGGCTGCTGCGGCCGGCCAATTTCCCGGAAGGGACGCCCGGCGCTGGGTGGCGGTTGCACGAATTGCCCTGCGGGCGCACGGCGCTTGTCGTCAATCTGATGGGGCGCCTGTTCATGGAGGCGCTCGACGACCCGTTCGCCAAGCTCGAATCGATCCTCGGGCAGCACCGGCTGGCTCGGGGCGCCGATGCCGTGATCGTCGATTTCCACGCCGAGGCGACCAGCGAGAAGATGGCGTTTGCGCATTTCGCCGACGGCCGGGCCTCGGCCGTCTTGTGCACGCATACTCACGTGCCGACGGCCGACGCGCAGATCCTGCCGGGCGGCACCGCCTACATCAGCGACGCCGGCATGTGCGGCGACTACGATTCGGTGATCGGGCTGCAGAAGGAGCCGTCGGTGCGCCGTTTCGTGACCAAGATGCCGGGCGAGAAGCCGAAGCCGGCCGAAGGGGAGGGGACGCTGTGCGGCGTCTTCGTCGCGACCGACGACGAGAGCGGCCTCGCGACGCGCATCGAGCCGGTCCGCCTCGGCGGCCGGCTCGCGCCGCACGTGCCGCGGCCATGACGCGACGTTTCGGGGCAGCCGCAATCCTGCCATATTGGCTTGTTAGGCCGCGCCGCGTGTGATTTTCGGCTGATGGCCATGGCGGGCGCGTTAGCCTGCCAAAGCAACCCTCATTCGTGATCGGAATACGCGAAGATGAGTGGCCATTCGCAATTCAAGAACATCATGTACCGGAAAGGCGCGCAGGACAAAAAGCGCGCCAAGATCTTCACCAAGATCATCCGCGAATTGACGACGGCGGCGCGCTCCGGCCTCCCCGACCCCAACACCAATCCGCGGCTGCGCGCGGCGGTCCTGGCGGCGCGCCAGGCCAACATGCCGAAGGACACGGTCGAGCGCGCGATCAAGCGCGGCGCGGGCGGCGAAGGCGGCGAGGCCTACGAGGAGGTGCGCTACGAGGGCTACGGGCCGGGCGGCGTTGCGGTCATCGTCGAGGCCTTGACGGATAACCGCAACCGCACCGCCAGCGAGGTGCGCGCCGCCTTCACCAAGGCGGGTGGCGCGCTTGGCGAGACCGGCAGCGTCGGCTTCATGTTCGACCATGTCGGCGAGATCGCCTATCCCGCCGCCGCGGCGAGCGCCGACGAGATGCTGGAGGCGGCGATCGAGGCCGGCGCCGAGGACGTGCAGAGCGACGACGACGGTCATGTCGTGACCTCCGACCCCGACGATTTCAACCAGGTGCGCGACGCGCTGGAGGGCCGCTTCGGCCCGGCCGAATCGGCGCGGCTGGCGTGGCGCCCCAAGACCACCGCGGCGATCGACGAGGACACCGCGACGACGTTGCTCAAGCTGCTCGATACGCTGGAAGACAGCGATGACGTGCAGAATGTCTACGCCAATTTCGAGGTCGGCGAAGAGGTGATGGCGCGGCTCAGCGCGTAAACATGCCGGCTGTGGCATCACCCCCTCCCAACCCTCCCCCATCAAGGGGGAGGGTTGGGAGGGCGGAAGCCCTCCCCCTCGATGGGGGAGGGTTCGGGTGGGGGTGACGACGGCGGCGGTACGGGCAGGGGAAGGGGGG